>DASUMM010000216.1:0-7177 GCA_036277655.1 Burkholderiales bacterium
CCCTTCGAGCGCTCCTTGCCCCATTCGATCGTCGCCTTCTGCACCGCCTCGTCGGGACGCTTCAGGTGCGGGAAGAGCTGGGGGTAGATCATGTTGTACGCCCACTCGCGATAGAAATTGGTGTTCAGCCAGTCCATCATCTCGTTCACCTTGGCGCGCTGCTTCAGGTCCTTCGGATAGGCGGGTGAATTGATTTTCTCCGCGAGGTACTTGAGGATCGCCGAGCTCTCGGTCAGGCGCAGATCGCCGTCGACCAGCATCGGCACCATGCGGTTGGGGTTGAGCGATGCGTAGGGCTCCTGGTAGTGCTGGCCGGTGAAGAGATCGACGACCTCCTCCTCCACTTCGATGCTGTTCTCCTGAATGAAGAGGCGCACGGGACGGCTCGTCATCGAGACGGGGTGCATGTAAAGTTTCATTGACAGTTCCTTCTTTTTTCCGGGTCGCAAACTATAGCGCAGGGCCGAAGCAATGGATCAGCGCGGCTGCACCGCCACCTCGGCGGGGCGCCGCGGCAAGTTGAGCACCGTCAGGATCGTCAATACCGAGGCAGCCACCACCGAGTAGAACACCGCGGAGGGCCGGCCGTGGTCGAGCAGCCAGCCGAAGAAGATCGGCGTCGCCATCGAGCCGACATCGAGTCCGGAATAGACGAAGCCATACACCTTGCCGGTGGCGCCGGCCGGCGTATTGGCGCGCACGATCATGTCGCGCGAGGGATTGGTCGCTCCGCCGGCAAATCCGGCGGCGGCAAAGAGTGCCGGCAGCGACGAAGCGGGAAGCCAGGCCTCGGCGATCACCAGCACGACGATCGCACTGAAGAGCATTCCAGTGACGGCGACGAGATCGTGACGGTGAAAGCGCGTGGCGAGGAACCCGCCGGTGAAGATCCCTGCTGCGGCGCCGAGCAGATAGGCCGTGAGCGCCGCAGAAGCAAGCGCAGCGTTGGCGTTGTAGAGGGCGATCATCGTCGCCACGCCGAAAGTCTGGATCGCGATGAAGCCGACTGCGATGAGGATGAAATAGCCGAAGCACATCAGCACCGGCAGCGAGGTCAGCAGCCGCAGGTCGTCGGAGAACGCCGCGCGCGAGACCGGGCGCCGCGAGTCGGCCGGCTCGACGTAGAGGCCCTCCCGCTGCGTGGCGAGCAGCACCACGATGACGCCGCCGAGCGCAGCCGCGAGCAGCAGCGCCTCGCGCCAGCCGAATGCCGCTGCCAGCCCGATGCCGAACGCCGGCGCTGCCGCGTAGCCGAGAAAGCCGGCAATCCCGTGCCAGCTGAAGGCATAGCCGAGCCGTGTTGCGGTCACGCGCGCGTTCAGGATCGAAAAATCGCACGGATGAAAGACGCTGTTGCCAAGCCCGCCGACGAGCGCCGCCAGAAACAGCATCTCGTAGTTGCGCGCAAGGCCGGCGAGCAACGCACCGGCGACGCACAGCGCGAGGCCGCCGAACAGCACGCGCCGCGCACCGAAGCGATCGACCGCAAAGCCGGCCAGAGTCTGGCAGACGCCGGAAACGACGTAGAACGCCGCGGTCGTTGCGCCGAGAGCCGCGTAGGAAACGCCAAGATCGTCACGAATGAACGGAAACAGCACGCCCGTGACGATTTGATAGAAGTGCGAAAGACCGTGCGCGAGCGCGACCAGCCCGATGATCCGCGTGTCGCGAGCGAGCGAATGCGCGCTCATGCGAGGGATTTCACGAATCGCGCGATCGCATCGAGGGTCGCTTCGGGCTGGTCCCGATGCGGCGAATGCCCGCAGCGCGCGAGCTTCACCTTCTGGCAGTTGCCCTTCACGCTGGAGCAGATCGCTTCAAGTTGCGCCATGGTCCCGTACTCGTCCTGCTCGCCCTGGATGGCGAGCACCGGACAACGAATGCCCGGCAGGTATTCCTCGATGTTCCAGCGCCGGAAGTCCGGGTGCAGCCACGCATCGTTCCACAGGTAGAACGTCTTGCGCGGGTCCGTATGGTAGCGGCCGAGACGCTCGCGCAGATCGGTCGTTTCGAATTGCTCGCGCGCCCGCTCGATGCTGGAGAGACCCATTTCCTCGACGAACACGTGCGGCGCCATCACGGCCAGGCCGCGCACCGGTTTGCCGGCCCCTGCGTGGATGAGCGCGATCGATGCGCCGTCGGAATGGCCGATGAGCACCGGCGCCTCGATCCCGAGCGCAGCGAGAATCTGCGGCAGCGAAACCAGCGCTTCGTCGTGCATGAAGCCGAGCGAGACACGCTCCTCGGCGAGGACCTCGGAGCCGCCGTAGCCGTAGCGGTCATAGACGAGTACGGCGCAACCGGTCGCCTGCGCCACGCGCTGGGGGAAATCACGCCATTGGCGGATCGAGCCGAGCCCTTCGTGCAGGAAAACCAGCGCAGGCTCGTTACCTTCGAGCCGTTCATAGGCGATCGAACGACCCGCGGCAGTGACGAACGGCATCGGATGAGCGTATCACGCAGCACCGAGGCGGCCGGGTGCGTTTCAGAAACGCATCGGCTTCCAATACCCGGTGAGTTCGAGATAGCCGCGGCCCGCCTCGCGCGTTCCTTCGAGCGCACGCACCGCGCCTTCCCAGTAGATGGTGCCGGTGCTTGCGCGCGCATCCAGTTCCTGGTCGTCCATCAGCGGCTTGAGGTCATACGTTCTTCCCTGCGACGACACCCGCATCTCGACCGGATACTCGACGCCGGTGCGCGGCGAGCGCCAGGTGCGCAGCGGAACGAACGAGACCCCGGGCGGCGCATACAGCGTCTCCCCAGCCCGATCGCGCATCCGGAACGCCATCAGCGATCCACCGTCGGCCAGATTCAGCCCGACCCAATCCCAGCCGGTGGCGTCCGACGCCATGTACTGGGTCGACCATTCGTGATCGAGCCATGCCGTGCCTTTCACCGATTCACGGCGGCCGTTCCGCTCGATCGCACCGCGCACGGCGAGCTGCGGCCGGCTGTAGTAGTAGCTCGCCTCCTCCGGCAGATGGCCCTTGCGCGAGAACCCTTGCTCTCCCTGCAGCACAGGCGGCTGCGAAGACGCGCATTCGAGGTCCAGCAGGAAATCGCGCGCCACGATTCGCGTGCGATAGGTGTTCCGGTCGAGTTGGAGTCGCCAGTCGTCGATCCAGACGTGCGTCTGCTGCTCCTCGGCGCCTGCAAGTCCGAGCGCAGAACGTGCGGCGCGCTCGTCGTGCCGCAACGCACCGTGCGCCGGATCCGAAACGGCGGCATGCGCAAGCAGCACCTGGCGCGCGGTGAACGCGCTGGGATTGCCGGTTTCCACCTCCGGACGCGCGCGAAAGAATGTCACCTGGAAGCCGAGCGGGCTGCCGCGCTCGCTTGCGAGCCATCCGGTGAGGTACCACCACTCCTGGCGGAAATCCGGATGCGCGCCATGGTCGCGCGGAAATTCGAGCCGCCGGCCCGGCGTCACCACCGGGTATTGCACCGCGCGCGCCTGCTGCGCCGGAAACGCGGCCGCTCCAAGCGCCGCCAGCACGAACGTGCGCCTTCTCACCAGTCTTCCTTCACCGAGCGCACGGGGTCCATGCCGGTCGCCTCGCGGCCGGAAAAATATCCGGTGAGCGCCGCAAGAAAAATCAGCAGCAAGGACAACGCGGCAAGCAAGCCGTAGGGCAGGTGCACATCCATGCTCCAGCTGAACGATTGCCGGTTGACGACGAAGATCAGCACCAGGCTGATCAGCGCACCAAGCAGAAGTCCGGCCCCCACGCCGAGGAGTGCGAGCAGGCCTCCCTCGGCGGCCAGCATTTCGCCGATCTGCCTGCGCGTCACGCCGACGTGGCGCAGCATGCCGAACTCTCTGCGGCGCGCGAGCACGATCGCACCGACGCTCGCCGAGAGGCCAAAAAGCCCGACCAGCACTGCGACCGCTTCGAGCGCATAAGTCACCGCGAAAGTGCGATCGAAGATTCGCAGCGACGCGGTGCGGATCTCGCCGGGGCCGGAAATCTCGAGCTGCGCACCGCCCGGCAGACGGCGTAACGCTTCGATGGCCTGCGCAGCGGTTGCGTCCGGTGCAAGCCAGAGCGCAGCGTCATTGGCGCGCTGGTCGCCGGTCGCTTCGATGTAGGACGCGCGCGGCACGACGATCGCTCCATGCTGCCGGGCGTAGTCGCGCCAGATTCCGGCGACGACAAAAGCGTGGCGGGCGCCGCCGAGCGGAAGCTCGAGACGATCGCCGGGCCGGTAGCCATAGACATCCGCGACGCCTTCCGAGATCCAGGCCGGCGGCGGATCGCCCGCGGCGCGCGCGTAGCTCCGACCGACGAGCGGAAAACGCAACGATTCGCCTTCGGCGGTCGAATCCCGCGCAAGGAGCGAGACCCCCGGCCGGCGCGGGTCGAGAATGATCCGTGCGCTGCGGACGAACTCGGCGCGCTTTACTTGCGGCAGCCGCCGTACCGATTCCTCGAATGGCGGGTCGATCCAGCCGGTTTCCCCGGCATTCGTGGTGCGGAAGTAGAGATCGGCCGGCAGCACGGCATGCAGCCACCGATCGACCGACTCGCGGAACGAAGCGACCATGATCGCCATCGCCACCATCAGCGAAAAGCTGGCGACGATCGCCGCCAGGCTCACCATCGCCTGCCCCGGCGCGCCGCGCAACTGTGCAAGCGCGAGCGCGACCGGCGTACGGCGCAGCGCGCCTTCCGGAAAGCGCGCGAACGTCGTCTGGGCAAGCCAGGGCATCAGCAGGATGCCGCCGACGAGAAGGCAGGCGATCGAGACATATCCGCCGAGCGGAATTCCAGCCACCGGCGGCGCGAACGAAAGCGCAAGCGCAGCCAGAAGAAAGGCGATCCCTGGCGCCACCGTTGCGAGGCGCTCGAACATGCGCTGCTCGTCGCCCGCCTTCAGCGCCTGTGCGGGCGCGATGCGCGAAGCTTCGAGTGCCGGCAGCGTGGCTCCTGCCACCGAGATCGCCACGCCGCTCGCAAAGTAGAGCGCCATGACGCCAGGAGACACCGCGAGTGCAGGCGTCACACCGCGAAACATCCCGGCGCCGAGGTCGGCACCGCCGAACGCAAGCGCAACCCGGGCGAGGGCATATCCCAGCGCAAGCCCGAGCACGCTCGCAATTGCACCGATCGCCGCAGCTTCGGTGAGCACGAGGGCGAGAATCCCGCGACGCCGCAGCCCGAGCACCCTGAGCAGCGCGTGTTCGCCGCGGCGACGTACCACTTCGAGCGATTGCGCCGAGAAGACCAGGAATCCGCCGGTGAAGAGCGCGACCAGCGCGAGCACGTTCAGGTTCACCCGATATGCCCGCGAAAGATTGGCGCCGCTCTCCTGCAGCGCATCTGCGGTAACCACGTGCACTCCGGCGGGCAGCATCGCCGCGATGCGCGAGCCCATCTGCTCTCGATCGACGCCGGGCGAAAGGCGCAGGTCGATGCGGTTCAGCTCACCCAGCCGCTCGAGGCGCCATTGCGCCGTCGCCACGTCGGTGAGCGCCGCGATGCCTCGCAGGCTGGACGCCGGCAGCACCCCGGCGACAGTCATCTGGACGGTCGATAGGCCCGACACGATGCGCAAAGTGTCGCCCTTGTCGAGCGCGAGCAATTGTGCCGCGGCCGCCGACAGGAACACTGCATCGGGCTTCAGCAGCTCGAAGCGTCTCGCCGGATCGTCTGCAAAGAGTGCGGGCTGGATCAGCGCGGCGCGCAGCGAATCGACGCCGATCAGCCGGATCGTGGTGTCGCGATCGGCAATGCCGGCCTGCAAGTCCAGCACCGGGCTCGCGACCGCCACGCCTTCCAGCCGGGCGAGCGCCGGGTAGAGCTGTTCAGGAAATCCGCTGCGTCCCCCTTGTACTTCGAGGTCGGCTTCGCCCGCCAGAACCCGCGTGCCGGCGGCCATTTCCTCCACCGCCGCGCGATTGATCAGGTTGACCGCGAAACCGAGTGCAACCCCAAGCGCGATTCCCGCGATCGAAAGCAGCGTCCGACCGCGCTGCCGGGCAAGCCTGGCAGTGGAGGCAAGAAAGAAGCTTGTAAGTCGCACCCGCCGGATTGTACGAACCGCACCGGCGCGGCCCCCTCCTTTCGAGCGTGAGCGCTAAGCGCCTCTGGCGCGCGTGCGCACATGAGCGCGCAGGCGCAGCCCGAACCAGGAAGAGCGGGTCTCGCGGGCTAGCAGGTGCTCGAGCTGCCGCAGCCGCAATCCCTTGATCTCGGCAAGCTCGGCGGCGCACGATCGCACCATCGCATCGCGCGCATGGGACGCCGTGTCGGTGTAGAAGCTCTCAGCGCGCCGTTCCGCCGCGAGCGCAAGTTGCAATGCCTCGCGAGCGTCCTGCGGACGCACGCGCTTGTGCGCGTCGATTTCGGGTGCGCAGGTCAGGTGCCACACGGACTGCCAGGCCGAGCGTTCCGGGTATTGCGCACGGTCGACGCCGGCGCGCAGCGCCCTGCTCTCCTGCTCTTCCAGCCGCTCCATCTCGGCAAAGGCATCGGAAACGTCGTGCGCGCCCATCGCCCGCGTGAGCTTTGCATACTCGGCGTAGCGCAGTCCAAGCCCCTGCTCCAACCGCAGAGCGTGCATGCAAAGTTCAGAAAGAGACATACGCAGCAGTTTTGAGCCCATGACGCCGTTCGTTTGCGCTTCGCGTGAAGCTTCGACTGCTCGCACATGCAATCGCCATGCCATTCAATGGGCGCTTCAGCGCAAGCGCTTCGCCGTCGCTGAATGCCTACATTCGCGGCATCCCGCGCCCGGCATCGGAGCACTTCCCCCACAGGCGGCTAGAATCCCCACCCGAAAACCAATGCCCAAGCCCGCCCGCACTCCGCAAGCACCCTCCGCAAGCAACTTCATCCGGCAAATCGTCGATGCGGACCTCGCCGCGGGGAAGTACTCCGACCGGCGCTGGGCCGGCCGCCCCGGCCCGGCCCGGATGCAGGCGGGTGCGCCGCCGGATCCGGCAACGATGCGCACGCGCTTTCCACCGGAGCCGAACGGTTATCTTCATTTCGGGCACGCGAAATCGATCTGCCTCAACTTTGGCCTCGCCCGGCAGTACGGCGGCGTCTGCCATCTGCGCTTCGACGACACCAATCCGACCCGGGAAGAGCAGGAATACGTCGATTCCATCAAGGAGGCGGTGCAGTGGCTGGGGTTCGATTGGGGAAAACACGAGTACTACGCCTCCGACTAC
>DASUMM010000217.1:0-10955 GCA_036277655.1 Burkholderiales bacterium
GGCGCGGATCGAACGCGAGATCGCGCGCCATGGTTTCGTACAGTTCGCGCGCCTTGGCGCTCGACGCTTCCGGCAACACGACCTGGATTTCGAGCAGCAGGTCGCCCGGCGGGGTCGAGGGCAGTCCGCGTCCGCGCACCCGCAATTGCTTTCCGCTCTGCGCGCCGGCGGGAATGCGCACGTTCAGCGTGCTGTCCGGCAACTGCACCGGTACGACCGCGCCGAGCGCCGCTTCCCACGGAGCGACCGGCAACCGCACGGTCAGGTCGCGCTCATCGACGCGGTAGCGCGGGTGCGCGCGGAAATGCACTTCGAGCAGCAAGTCGCCGTGCTTGCCGTCGCCCCCGCTTGGTGCGCCCTGACCGGCCAGGCGAATGACCTGTCCCTCGCGGATTCCCTTCGGGATGCGTACGTTGAGTGTGCGCGTTTCGAGGACCAGGCGACCGTTCGCATCGGTGCGCGGGACGCGGAGCGCGATCTGCCGCGTCGGCCCGGTGAACGAATCCTCCACGTCGAGGAGGATCTTCGCGTGGTGGTCGCTGCCGCGCGCCGCGCCCGCGCCGCCGCGCATGCCGCCCATGCGTCCGAAAAGCTCGGAGAAGAAGTCGCTGAAGTCGGCCGCCTCGGCCTCGGAGAATCGGCCGCGCCCGCCGGAGAACTCGAAGCCGGCGTCCCAATCAGGCGGCGGGCGGAACTCCTGCCCCGGCTGGTATCCGCGCCCCACCTGGTCGTAAGCGGCGCGCTTTTCGACGTCCGAGAGCACCGCGTACGCCTCGTTCACTTCCTTCATGCGCGCCTCGGCGTTCTTCTCCTTCGAGACGTCCGGGTGGTACTTGCGCGCGAGCTTGCGGTAGGCCTTCTTGATCTCGTCGGCGCTCGCCTCGCGAGCCACGCCGAGCGCCTGGTAGTAGTCCTTGAATTCCAATCGGTCCGCCTTGCTTTCAGATCCGCAGGCTCCAATATATCCGGGTGAGCGGGGTGTGGATCAACCGCTGGATTTCACGAAGGAGCGACCGAAATGAGAATCGATGATCTGAAGCAAGGTTTCGACACGATGCGCGAATCGTTCGCGGAAGGGTGGCAGCGCCTGCGCCAGTCCGCCGCGGGCGCCTTCACCCGGTTCACGCCGGGGGAGAAGTCGGCGTTGCCGGCCGCCTCGAAGATCGACGACGCGTTCTACATGCCCTCGCAGTCCTGGGCGATGGTGGGCGGCGACGTGTTCGAAGACGAACGGCGCCTCGTGGTGCGGCTCGAGCTGCCCGGGATGGCGAAAGAGGACCTCGACATCGAAGTTCAGGACGACGCGCTCGTGGTGCGCGGCGAAAAGCGCTTCGAGAGCGAGACCACCGAAGGCCGCTATCGCGTCCTGCAGTGCGCCTACGGCAGTTTCCGGCGCGTAGTGCCTCTGCCCGTGCGCGTGCAGGGCGAGCAGGCGAGCGCGCAGTACAAGGATGGGGTGCTGCGGGTGGAGCTGCCGAAGGCCCAGCCCGGCCGCCCGGGGCGCGTGACCGTGCCGGTCCGCTGAGCCGGATCTTGCCCGGCCCTTGAACTCGAAAAAGCCGACCCTATTTTTGCCGCACCAACCCGACGCATAGGAGGATCGCGATGTTTGCAAGTTTGTTCGGCAACGGCCTCTTCGATGAGTACCGGCGTCTGGAAGGGGAGATCGACCAGCTCTTCGCCCGCTCTGCATGGCCGGTGGGCATCCGGGCGGTCCGGCGCGGCACCTTTCCGCCGATCAACGTCGGCTCGACGCCCGACCGGGTCGATGTCTACCTCTTCGCCGCAGGGCTCGACCCGAAGGGCTTCGACATTTCCATCCAGCAAAACCTGCTCGCCATCTCGGGAAGCCGCAAGGCGTCGATCAAGGAAGACGCCGATTACTACCGGCGCGAGCGCTACGAGGGCGACTTCCGGCGCGTGATCACGCTGCCGGAGGACGTCGACCCGGACCGCGTCGAAGCGAAGTACCGCGACGGCGTGCTGCAGGTCACGGTGCAGCGCCGCGAAGCGGCGCGGCCGCGGCAAATCCAGGTGCATTGAGCGAAGGAGGAACCATCATGACAGCGAGACAGGACATGGCCACCCGCGGCCGCGAGGCCGCAGCGGTGCGCGAGCAGCCGCAGGCCGAGCAGGTGGCGCGGCGCGAGGAAGAGCCGACGCTCGTTCCGGCGGTCGACATCTTCGAGGACGCGAACGGCATCACCGTGCAGGCCGAGATGCCCGGCGTGTCGAAGGACCGGCTCAACATCCAGGCCGACCGCAACGCGCTGGTGATCGAAGGCGACGTGGTGTTCGACATGCCGAAGGGCATGGAAGCGCTGTACGCCGACGTCCACGCGACGAGATACCGCCGCAGCTTCGCTCTTTCGAGCGAGCTGGAGCCCGACCGCATCGAGGCGAGCCTCGCCGATGGCGTGCTGACGCTCAAGATCCCGAAGCGGGCCGAGTTCCAGCCGCGCAAGATCGAAGTGCGTTGACGGCCGCAAGGCTATAGTGGGGCATCTCGTAACGGGGATGCCCCATGAACCAGCGCCCGATCAGCCGCTTTCCGGTTCCCGAGATCCGGGACCTGCCCGAGGACATCCGCAGCCGCATCCTCGCGGTGCAGGAGAAGTCCGGCTTCGTGCCGAACGTGTT
The DNA here is from genome assembly GCA_036277655.1 of Burkholderiales bacterium. Lineage (GTDB taxonomy): Bacteria > Pseudomonadota > Gammaproteobacteria > Burkholderiales > SG8-39 > 2-02-FULL-66-14. The sequence continues at coordinate 2,641 of DASUMM010000217.1, forward strand.
CCTTGCGCTCGCGCACCGGCCGGCGGAGTTTCGCGCTTTCTTCGCCTACCACGACGCGCTGATGGAGAAGGAAGGCGGCCTCTCCAAGGCCGAGCGCGAGATGATCGTCGTGGCGACGAGTGGCGCGAACGAATGCCAGTACTGCGTGGTCGCGCACGGCGCGATCCTGCGCATTCGTGCGAAGAACCCCCTGGTCGCCGACCAGGTCGCGATCAACTACCGCAAGGCCGACCTCACGCCGCGCCAGAAGGCGATGCTCGATTTCGCGATGAAAGTGGCGCTCGAGGCGCAAGCCGTCTGCGATGCCGACTTTGAGCCATTGCGGGGGCACGGCTTCAACGACGAGGACATTTGGGACATCGGCGCCATCGCCGCGTTCTTCGCGCTCTCCAACCGCATGGCGAACCTCACGGACATGCGACCGAACGACGAGTTCTACCTGATGGGTCGCCTGCCGAAGAAGTAGCGCGCTAGCCGCCGCCGACGCTTTCGGTGCGCATCGGCGCCGGCGGTCGATCCGGTGGTGCGCCTTCCGCAGCGCGCTCGTATTCGGCGATGACCTGCGCGCCCAGCAGCAGCAGCGTTGCCGCGATCTCGATGCTGAGCAGCACCACGATTGCCGTGGTGAGCGAACCATAGACCAGATCGACGCGCGAGATCTTCGCCAGGTACCAGGCGAGCGCGTAACGGATCATTTCCCACAGCAGACCCGCGGTCACGCCGCCGATCAGCGCGTGACGCAGCAGCATGCGGCCGACCGGCATGAAGTAGTACACGGAAGAGATCACGGCGATTTCGGCGAGCAGGCCCGCCAGGTAGAGCGACAGACGCGAGAAACCGCCGAGCGACCACGAATGGCCGAATACGACCAGCCGCTCTTCGCCGATCTGGATCAGCTCGGCGAACACGAGCGTGGCGAAGAAGAGCGCCGCGCTCAGGAACAGGATGTAGGCAAACGGCAGCAAAAGCGAGACGAGGAATGGGCGCTTTCGCTTCGCTACGCGATGCAGGAAGATCACCGAGATGGCGTTCTCGAGCACCTTGAACGCGAGCGCGCTGAAGACCAGCATGATCGCAAGCAGCACCCAGCCGATCACGTCGCGATGCTCGAGAATCTTCGCCAACTCGTGCACGATGGCCTTTCCCTGGCCCGGCGCGACGTATTCGAACGCGCGCCGCATGGTGAGGAAGAGCTCCGCCTGGTCGATGACGTGCGAGAGCGCGATCACCATCAGGATCGCAAGCGGCACCATCGAGAGCAGCGTGTAGTACGCGACCGCGCCGGCAAGCAGCAGGCCCTGGTTGGCGCGAAACGCCTTCAGCACCTGCAGCGCGAACCTGCCGGGGTGCCGGAACAGATGCGCGGCCTGGGGATCGACGAGCTGCAAGCGGCTGGGCTCCAGGCGTGGAAGATGACGGGCGCATGTTGCAGCAAAACGACCCCCGGCGGCAGCGCCCGGCCTATTGGGGGCGGCAAAGAATCGCTAAACTCGATCCCTGGGGGGCGACTTCGAAAGCGAGGAAAATCGATGAACGCACTCTGCAGGTACGCAATGGCTGCGCTCGGGTTTGTGATCTCCACCCAGACGGCCGCGCAGATCACCTTCTACGAGCACCCGGGGTTTCGCGGACAATCGGTCACCGTCGACCGGCCGGTCGGCAACCTCGAACGCTTCAACTTCAATCACAGCGCCTCGTCGGCGGAAGTCCGCGGCGAGCCCTGGGAGGTGTGCGACGGCCCCGGCTTCACTGGCCGATGCACCACCTTGCAGCCAGGCAGGCACCATTCGCTCGGCGCGTTGAACGACGGCATTTCTTCGGCGCGACCCGTGAGCGCCCGCGATCCGAGCGGTGGTTATCCGCCGCAGCACTCCGGTGGCTATCCGCCGCAATACCCCGGTGGTTATCCGCCGCAACAATCCGGCGGCTATCCGCCGCAGGCGACGGGGGCCCAGATCACGTTCTATGAGCGGCGGGATTTCCGCGGCCGTTCGATCACGGCAGACGGACCGGTGCGCAATTTCGAGCGCTCCGACTTCGACGACCGGGCTTCCTCGGCGGTGATCGCCGGTGGGCCGTGGGAGGTTTGCGACGAGCGGGGTTTCCGCGGCAGATGCGTGGTCCTGCGTCCCGGTCGGTACTCGTCCTTCAGGGAGATGGGATTGAACAACACCATCTCCTCGGCGCGGCCGGCGCAACCTCCTCAGGGCCCGGGATCCGCCGGACAACTGACCTTGTATGAGCACTCCGGTTTTCGCGGCCAATCGCTCACCTTGGACCGGGCGAGACGCAACTTCGAGCGTCTGGGCATCAACGACAGCGCGTCCTCGGCCGTCGTCGCCGGTGAGCCGTGGGAGCTGTGCGATGGCCGGGCTTTCACCGGACGGTGCGTGCGGTTGCCTCCGGGACGTTATCAATCCCTGGGCGCGATGGGCTTGAACGACAGCGTTTCCTCGGCGCGGCCGGCGCAACGATGAGTTCCTGCGAGTGGAATAACTGCGAATCGGATGGTGGTTTCCTCCCCATGAAGCGAGCCTCCCTTGTGCTTGTCTTCGCCTGCGGCGCCTGCGCAACCACCGGGTTGCCCGAGCTGAATCCGGCGGATTTCTCGAAGGTCGTTCCTGGAAAGACCAGCGCAAGCGAAGTGCGATCGATTCTGGGCTCGCCGTCGCGCACGCTGCCGTGGAATATCGGGCAGGGACGGACGTGGGCGTATCCCTACCGAGGCGAGCATGACCGGCGTGTCTTCTGGGTCGAGGTTGCCTCGGATGGCGTGGTGCGCGCGACGAGCGACTCGATCGACCTCGATTCGCGCCCGTACCGGTTCTAAAGGTTTCGCCTTCAGCCGGCCTGCAGCGCAGGCCGCAGCCTTGGTGCTTCCTTGATCGGCAGGTGGATCAGCGCTGCGCCGACCGCGAGCATGATGTCGATGTACCAGACCCAGTCGTAGCTGCCGGTGCGCTCGAACACCTGGCCGCCGAGCCATGCGCCGAGGAAGCCGCCGACTTGGTGCGAAAGCATCACGATGCCGAAGAGCGTTGCAACGTAGCGGATGCCGTGCAGCTTGCCGACCAGGCCGACGGTGGGAGGCACGGTCGAAAGGAACGTCACGCCGAGCACGACCGAGAAGATCATGAATGTGGTGGCGGTCTTGGGTGCGAACATGAACGCGAGCACCGCAAGGCCGCGCGTTGCGTAGACGATCGAGAGCACGCTCTTCATCCGCCAGCGGCCGATCGCCCATCCGGAAGCGAAGCTGCCGGCGATGTTGAAGAGGCCGATCAGCGAAAGCGACCACGCGCCAACGGCGGGCGGCAGTCCGCAGAATTCCACCACGCCAGGCAGGTGCGTGGTGATGAACGCCACGTGGAAGCCGCAGACGAAGAAGCCGGCGGTGAGCAGCAGGAAACTCGGGTCGTTCCATGCATCGCTCACCGCCCGCTGCATCGATTTCTCCGGCGCTGCGCCCTGCGCCGCCGGCGGATGCGTGCCGCGCAAGACCCAGGCGAGCGGCGCCACCGCCAGTGCAAGCAGGCCGAGCGTGGTGAGCGAGCCCACCCAGCCGATCGCGCCGGTGAGCACGGCGGCGACCGGCGCGACGAGGAACTGGCCGAACGAGCCGCCGGCGTTCACCATGCCGCTTGCAATGCCGCGCTTTTCCGGCGGCAGCACGCGCGCAACGGCGGACATCAGCACGCCCAATCCCGCCATGCCTGCGCCGCCGGCGGAGATGACCCCGATCAGCAGCACGAGCATCCAGGTGGTCGTCGCGTACGGCGTGAGCACGGTGCCGATCATGATCAGCACCGAGCCGATGGCGATCACGCGACCCGTGCCGTACCTGTCGGCGAACGCGCCGGCGATCGGCTGCGTGATACCCCACATCAGCTGTGCGCAGGCGAAGGCAAGGCTGATCGCGGCGATGCCCAGGCCGGTGGACGAATTGATCGGGCCGATGAAGAGCGCGACCGACTGGCGTACGCCGAAAACGAGCGCGAACACCATCCCTGCCGCCGCAACGACCCAGATCTGCTTGCCGTTCACGCCCCGAGCCTATCGAAAATCAGGCAGGTCGTGGTCGCGTGCGCATACAACTTGCCATCGGGTCCGAGCAGCTTTCCTTCGGCCGTGGCCACCTGCTTGCCGATGTGGATGACGCGCCCCTCGGCGCGCACCACCGGCACGGCGTCGGTAAGCGGGCGGACGAAGTTGAGCTTCAGTTCCAGCGTCGTGTACGCCTTGCCGGCGGGCAACATGGTGTGCACCGCGCAGCCGACTGCTGAATCGAGCAACGTCGCGAACCATCCGCCGTGCACCGTGCCGAGCGGGTTGTAGTGAGTCGCTCGGGGGCGTCCTTGGAATACCGCGAGCCCGCGCTCCATGCGGATCGGCACGAAGTCGAGCGTGTCGCCGATCGGCGGGCGCGGCAGCTCGCCGGCGAAAATCGCCTCGAGCATTTGCAGCCCGCTCTTTGCGCGGATGTCGTCGGCGCGCGCTACTCCAGTCGCTGCGAGCCGCGCGCGGACTTCCTGCTCTTCTGCGTGCCATCGAACCAGCGTGTCGTCGATGCCCATGCCGTTGCCTCCCGGGTAGCCATGCGCATCGTGCATGCATCAAGAAGCCGCATCAAACGCTATTTCGTCAGGCCCTCCATGCGATTCAGGAATGCGAAGAAGTCCGGCTCAAGGGTTCAGCTGGCCGCGGACTTCGCCGCCCTTGTTCGCCGCGCTGTGCACGTTGACATACAGATTGCCGGCCTTGAACGCCGCCATCTGCGCTTCGTTCAGCTTCGCTCCGGCCGGGGCGCTATAGGTGTTGCCGTTCTTGGTCAGAGGAACGATGACCGGGCCGTTCTGCCCCCGCGCTCCCTGGTGGATGTGCGCCATCGTGCCCTCGACGCCGCTGGTCGTCACGCTGCCGCTCACCGAACCGTCGTCGCCGATCGTGAAACTGCCGCCGCCGCGCGCCGGAGTCGAAACCGGTGGCACTTCCTCGGCGCCGCTCAGCGTGACGTCGACGTTCTTGCCGGCCATGGTGGCGCACGCCATGAGCGCGAGCACGGAAACTACGGAAACCGCTTTCTGGGCCAAAGTCACGGGAAATTTCTCCTCTGCAGTGTCCGGACCGGACACTGCCCTAACATCGCGCAGGCCGGAGCTATTCCCCGTTAGGCAGACACTTTGCCATCGGCGATCAGGCGCACGAAGTCCGTCTCGGTGACGATGCCGACCAGCTTGCCGGCATCGAGCACCGGGAGGCAGCCGATCTGGCGCTCGATCATCACGCGTGCCGCCTCGGCCAGAGGCGTCTCGGGCGCGGTCGTAAAGATCTCCGCCGACATGGCTTCCTTCACCACCACCTGCCGCAGCATCGAGTCCTCGGCGCGCGAGCCGTAGCCGAGCGCGCGCAGCAGCGCGCCGCGAAACAGATCGCGCTGGCTGACGACCGCGCAGACATCGCCCGCTTCGTCGAGGACCGGCAGGTGGCGGATGCGCTCGTCCCGCATCAGGCGATCGGCCAGAGCGAGCTGGTCGTTGCGTTGCACGGTGCGCACCTCGCGCGACATGATGTCCTTCACCTTGAGCTCGGCCATGCGAATATCATAGCCCGGTTCCCTTCCACGAAAGCCCGCTCGCCATGCGCCTGCTGATCGCCCAGATGAAGCACGAGACGAACACGTTCTCCCCGGTGGCGACGCCGCTCGCGCGGTTCGCGCACGGCGGCGGGCGGCCGTATGAAGGAGATGAGATTCGCGATGCGTTCCGTGGCACGGGGACAGCGATCGGCGCTTTCCTCGAGCTCGGCGAGCGCGCTGGCGCCGAGATGGTGCTGCCGGTCGCGGGCAACGCCGCCCCGAGCGGGCGCGTCGAGCGTGCGGCCTACGAGCACATGGTGAATCGCATCGTCGATGCGGCGGCGACAGGTTGCGATGCGATCCTGCTCGACCTGCACGGCGCGATGGTGCCCGAAGGGTTCGACGACGGCGAAGGCGAGCTGCTCGCGCGCATCCGCAAAGTCGCGCCGAAGGTGCCGATCGGCGTCGCGCTCGACATGCACACGAATCTTTTTCCGGCAATGGCCGAGCACGCCACCGTGCTCGCGGGCTACCAGACCTATCCGCACGTCGACATGTACGACACCGGCATGCGCGCCGGCCGTCCCGTGCTCGCGATGCTCGAGGGACGCGCGAAGCCGACGATGGCGTTCGGCCACCGTCCGATGCTGCCGCACGTGATGCGGCAGGCAAGCCTCGATTCGCCGAATCGCGAGATCCAGGAGCGCGCGCGGAAAATGGAAACGGACGGCACGCTGGCGGCGAGCTTCTTCGTCGGGTTTCCGCATGCCGACATCCCGTACGCCGGCTCTTCCGCGGTCGTAGTCACCGACAACGACCCGCAGCGCGCGCGCCGTGAATGCGACGAGCTGCTCGGCATGGCGTGGTCCGAGCGTGAAAAGTTCGTCTATCGCATCGAGCCGCTCGAAGCGTCGCTCGAGCGCGCGAGCAGAATGGCCGCGCGGCCGATCATGCTGCTCGATCATTACGACAACTGCGCTTCCGGCGGCACCATGGATACGATGACCGTGCTTGGCGCGATTCTCGATGCGCGACTCGAGGAGGTCGCCGCATTCGCGATCTTCGATCCCCAGGCCGTGAAGCAGATGCAGGAAGCCGGTGTGGGCGCGAACGTCACGCTCGCGCTGGGCGGCAAGCTCGCCATGCCATCCCTCGGCCTGAAAGGCGTGCCGCGCCAGGTGAGCGGCAAGGTGAAGCGGCTCGTCGACGGCCTCTATCGCAACGAAGGGCCGATGGCGAAAGGCGAGGCGGGAAATCTCGGCCCGAGTGCGGTGCTCGACACCGGGCGCTGCGAGATCGCGGTGATCTCGCGCCACACCGAGCCGTACGACATGGGGTCGTTCCGCGCGCTCGGGATTGATCCGGCGAGGAAGCGCTATGTGATGCTGAAGAGCCGCGTGCACTGGCGCGCCGGGCTCGGGCCGCTCGCGAAAGCGGTGGTCGAGTGCGCCGGCACGGGCGTCTGCACTTCCGATTATTCGCAGCTCAAGTTCGAGCGCGTGCGGCGCCCGGTGTATCCGCTGGACGCGCACGCCTCAGCGTAAGCCCTCACGCGCGCTGCGGCTGCGGCGGCTTCTTGGCGAGCAGAAAAAACACCGAGCCGATGCCTGCGAGGAGCGCGACCACGGTGAACCCGAGGCGGTAGTTGCCGGTCGCGTCGGCGAGCATTCCGGAGATCATGCCGCCGCCGATCTGGCCGAGCACCACGATCATGAACGAAAGGCCGAGGATCATCCCGATCGCGCTGCGGCCGAAGTAGTCCGCGCGGATCGCCTGCATGAACGGTCCGCGCAAGCCCCACGCCCAGCCGTGCCCGATCGCGAACGCGATCACCATCGCCGGGTGCGTGGCGTAGGTGAGCGAAAGCAGTCCCGCCATGTGCAGGAACATGCAGATGGCCGAGAGCATCCGCTTGTCGTAGCGGTCGCCGATCCACCAGCCGGTCGCGATCCCGGCAAGCTGCGCGACCGTCTGCAGCACGATGACGAAGGAGGCGCCCTCGAGCGAATAGCCCAGGCCCTCCTTCATGTGCGTGATCGCGTGCACGTTCACTGCGGAGACGACGAAGAGCGCAAAGCCGTGGCCGAGCGCGAGCAGCCAGAACGCCGGGGTCCGCAGCGCTTCGCGCGCGGTGAAGTCGCGCCGGGGCTCGTGCGTTGCGACCACCGCCGTGGCATCGAGCGCCGCCGGCGGCGCGATCGCGACGCCGTCGACGTGCTCGCCGTGGTCCTCCGGCCGGCGCCGCATCACGAACGCAAGCGGCAGGCCGACCACGATGACGATCACACCGGAGGCGAACGCGGTCGGGCGCCAGCCGAACGTCGCGAGCGACCAGGCGACGGCGGGCACCGCGATGCCACCGAGCGCGAACCCGAGCTGCACCGAGGAGAGCGCCCGGGCGCGCTTGCGCTCGAACCAGTGAATCAGCGCGACATTGAGCGGGAAAAATCCGCACAGGCTCGCCCCGAGCGCGACGACCAGGAAGGCGCCGTAGAACCCGAGCAGCGTGTCGATCCCCGCAAGGAGCATGAAGCCGATGCCGAACACCACCACTCCGGTGCGCATGACGCCCTGTGCACCGAAGCGGTCGATCACCCACCCGAGGATCGGGCCGAGCACTGCGGCCTCCACCTGATGCAGCGCTGCAGCGCCGGCAAGCTCGGTCTTCGACCAGCCCTTGTCGTCGCGCAGGATCGCCACATAGGCGCCGAACGCTTGCAGCAGCAGGCAGGACTGCAGA
>DASUMM010000218.1:0-2085 GCA_036277655.1 Burkholderiales bacterium
GGGTCTTCCTCACGCTTGGCATCGCGCTCGGCAGCTGGTGGGCGTACTACGAGCTCGGCTGGGGCGGCTGGTGGTTCTGGGATCCGGTCGAAAACGCTTCCTTCATGCCGTGGCTCGTCGGCACCGCCCTGATCCACTCGCTCGCCGTGACCGAGAAGCGCGGCGCGCTGAAGAGCTGGACGCTGCTCCTTGCGATCACGGCGTTCTCGCTTTCGCTCCTCGGCACGTTCCTCGTCCGCTCCGGGGTGCTCACCTCGGTGCACGCGTTTGCCACCGATCCTCGCCGCGGCGTGTTCATCCTCGCGCTGCTCGTGCTGGTGATTGGCGGCTCGCTGCTCCTTTTCGTGCTGCGCGCACCGCGCGTGGCCTCCGGCGGCGCGTTCGATCTGGTGTCGCGCGAAACGCTGCTGCTCGCGAACAACGTGCTGCTGACCGTCGCCTGCGGCACGGTGCTGCTCGGTACGCTCTACCCGCTCGCAGTCGATGCGCTCGGACTGGGCAAGATCTCGGTCGGGCCGCCCTACTTCGACACCGTGTTCGTGCCGCTGATGGTGCCGCTATTGTTTCTCGTCGCGCTCGGGCCGCAGGCTTCGTGGCGCTCGGCGAACCTGGGAGACATCGCGCGGCGGATGAAATACGCGCTCGCCATCGCCATCGTGGGCGGGCTCGCCGTTCCGTTCGCGATGGGACGCCTGGCGCCGCTGGTGGCGCTCTCGATGGCACTGGTGTTCTGGATCGTCGCATCCGCCGTCGTGCAGTTCCGTGCGCGCGTTGCGCACGCCGGGCCCGGCTTCGGCGCACGCGCTGCGGCCGCGCTGCGGCAGCCGCGCCACTACTGGGGCATGCACGTCGCGCATGTCGGACTGGCGATCTTCGTCATCGGCGTGACGCTCTCCAAAGGCTACGAGACCGATCGCGAGGTGCGCATGGCGCCGGGCGACACGCTGACGCTAGGCGACTACAGCCTGCGGATGGTGAAGTTCGGCCAAGCCCCCGGACCAAACTACACCGCGGTGGTCGCCGAAATCGAGCTGCTGCGAAACGGCAAGCCGATTCGCATGCTGCGGCCGGAGAAGCGCACGTACTTTTCCTCGCAGATGCCGATGACCGAAGCGGCGATCGATCCAGGCCTCACGCGCGACGTCTACGTCTCGATCGGCGAGCCGGTCGGCGGCGGCGCCTGGAGCGTGCGCGCGCACGTCAAGCCGTTCGTCGACTGGATCTGGGGCGGCTGCCTCGTGATGGCGTTCGGCGGGCTGCTCGCGCTCTCCGACCGGCGCTACCGGGTGAAAGCGCGCGAGACGGCGCCCCTCGAGGCGCTCGCCGCAGGCAAGGCCTGATGCGCATCGCCCTCCTCGCCGGATTCCTCGCGCTGGTGGCGCTGCTGTTCGCGGGCCTCTATCTCAATCCGCGCGAAGTGCCCTCGCCGTTGGTCGGCAAGCCCGCACCGGCTTTCGAGCTGCCGCGCCTCGCCACGAACGAGCGCTTTTCGCCCGCCGAGATGCGCGGCAAGGTCTGGCTGCTGAACGTCTGGGCTTCGTGGTGCGTGACCTGCCGCGAGGAGCACCCGGTGCTGATCGATTTTGCGAAGACGAAGCGCGCGCCGCTCGTCGGCCTCAACTACAAGGACCAGCGCGACGACGCTCTCAAGTGGCTGAACCGGTTCGGCGATCCGTACGCATTCTCGGTCGTCGACGCCGACGGCCGGATCGGCATCGACTACGGCGTGTACGGAGTGCCCGAGACCTACGTCATCGATCGCGCCGGCGTGATCCGCTTCAAGCAGATCGGCCCGGTCACGCCCGAGCTGCTGAAGGGCAAGATCCTGCCGCTGATCGCGGAGCTCGAGCGATGAAGCGGCTTGCGCTGCTGATGGCGATGCTGATGGTTGCGCTGCCTGCGCTTGGACGCGAAGCGGCGCCACTCGCGCAGGATCCGCAGGTGGAGGCGCGGCTCATCTCGATCGCCGAGGAACTGCGCTGCCTGGTCTGCCAGAACGAATCGTTGATCGCCTCGCGCGCCGACCTGGCGATGGACTTGAAGCGCCAGGTACGCGAGCAGATCCAGGCCGGAAAGTCCGACGAC
>DASUMM010000219.1:0-5566 GCA_036277655.1 Burkholderiales bacterium
GCTCGGCTACATGGCGAGGCTGCAGCCGGAATTCACGAAGCGCAACACGAAGATCATCGGCCTGTCGATCGACTCGGTCGACGACCACACCCGCTGGAAAAAGGACATCGAGGAAACGCAAGGCGCCGCCGTGCAGTATCCGATGATCGGCGACACCGACCTCAAGGTCGCCAAGCTCTTCGACATGATCCATCCGAACGCAAGCGGCAACGCTGCGACGAGGAGCGCTGCCGACAATGCGACCGTCCGCTCGGTGTTCCTGATCGGCCCGGACAAGAAGGTGAAGGCGATGTTCGCCTACCCGATGTCGAGCGGCCGCAACTTCGACGAGGTGCTGCGGCTCCTCGATTCGCTGCAGCTCACCGCGAAGCACACGGTGGCAACGCCGGTGAACTGGAGGCCGGGCGACGACGTGATCATCCCGACTTCGGTGAAGGATGAAGAAGCGAAGCAGAAATATCCGCAGGGCTTCAAGACGCTGAAGCCGTACCTGCGCACCGTGCAGCAGCCGAAGTAAGGCCAGGCATGCCAGAGGGGAGCCTGGAGGCGCCGAAGCGCCAGCCGCTCGACTGGAAGAGCGAAGGGTTCTACGACGCCGGCGCGATCGAGAAGGAGCTCGAGCGCGTCTTCGACATCTGCCACGGATGCCGCCGGTGCGTGAACCTGTGCACCGCGTTCCCGAAGCTCTTCGATCTCGTCGACGAAAGCCCGACGCTCGAGGTCGACGGCGTGGCGAAGCAGGATTTCGGCAAGGTGGTCGACCAGTGCTACCTGTGCGACATGTGCTTCATGACGAAGTGCCCGTACGTGCCGCCGCATCCGTGGAACGTCGACTTCCCGCACCTGATGCTGCGCGCCAAGGCCGCGAAATTCCGCAGAGGCGAGACCGGGCGGCGCGACCGGATGCTCACATCGACCGATGCGCTCGGGAAGCTCGCCGCGATTCCGGTCGTCGCGCAGGCGGTCAACGCGGTGAACCGCGCGAAGCCGGCGCGCGCGCTGATGGAGCGCGTGCTCAAGGTGCACCACGAACGCGAGCTGCCGCCCTTCGCACCGAAGCGCTTCCGTCCGAACGCGGCGAAGAGCGCTGAATTGCCGGTGCGCAACGGCAAGCTCACGCCGGGAAAGGTGGCGGTCTTTTCCACCTGCTACGTGAACTACAACGAGCCGGGGATGGGCCATGACCTGCTCGCGATCCTGGCGCACAACCGGATTCCGTACGTGCTGGCAGGTGAGGAAAGCTGCTGCGGCATGCCGAAGTTCGAGCTCGGCGACCTGCAATCGGTCGAGCGGCTGAAGGAAAAGAACGTGCCGGTGCTTGCGCCGCTCGCTCGCGCGGGCTACGCGATCCTCGCCCCGGTGCCTTCGTGCACGCTGATGTTTAAGCAGGAATTGCCGCTGATGTTTCCGGACGACGCCGATCTGAAGGCGATCCAGGACGCGATGTTCGATCCGTTCGAATACTTCGTGCTGCGCAATCGCGACGGTCTGCTCGAGAAGAATTTCATGCAGCCCCTGGGCAACGTCTCCTACCACATCCCTTGCCACTCGCGCGTGCAGAACATGGGACAGAAGACGCGCGAATTGCTCGAGATGATTCCCGGCACGAAGGTGAATACCGTCGAGCGCTGCGCCGGACACGACGGCACCTGGGGCGTGAAGCTCGAGTATTTCGAGAACTCGATGAAGATCGGCCGGCCGGTGTTTCGCGCCATGGCGGCGGGCGAGCCGGATGCGATCAGCTCCGATTGCCCGATCGCGTGCCGGCATATCCGGCAAGGGATGGGGAACGAAGCGCCAGGCGCAAAGCCGGCGCATCCGCTTGCGCTGCTCCGCAAAGCCTACGGCGCATAGTCGATCCTTCCTCCCAGATCGAGCTGGTTCCTGCCCATTTTGGGACTATACTCGAGCGTATGGCACCGCTCGATGCCCTGCTGACGAAGACGCAGCAACGCGTTCTCGCGCTGCTCTTCGCCGACGAGGCGGAGCGCTCGGTGAGCGAACTCGTGCGCCAATCGGGCGGCGGCTCCGGCGCCATCCGGCGGGAACTCGAGCGCATGGCCGGGGCCGGACTGTTGAAGGAGCGACGCCTCGGCAACCAGCGTCGCTTCAGCGCCAACCGGGCGAGCCCCTACTACCGGGAATTGAAGGCGCTCGCGCGGAAGTCTCCGGAGTCCACGCCGGTCGCGGCGCGGCCTTCCGCGGCGCTGATCCGGCGCCGCGCCACGATTCGGCAGCTACTCGCGCGCCACGGACTTTCAGAACCGCGCGTATTCGGCTCGGTGGCGCGCGGCGAGGATACCGCGGAAAGCGATCTGGATCTGCTGGTGAACGCGGGGGCGCGCACATCGCTGCTGGATCTTGCCGCGGCACGCAACGCGCTGGAGGATGCGCTTGGGGTGAAGGTAGACCTGGTCACCGCACAGGATCTTCCCGATCGTATTCGCGCCGCCGCGATCGCCGAGGCAGTCCCGCTGTGACGGAGATCCCGCCGGCCGACGCGGTCTACCTCGAGAGCATGCTCGACGCGATCGCGCGCGTGCGGCGTTACGTCGGCCGCAAGCGGCGCGCGGGATTTCTCGCCGACGCGATGCTTCAGGATGCAGTGATCCGCAACATCGAAGTCCTTGGCGAGGCGGCCGCCCGAATTTCGCGCGAGTTCGCCGGCCGGGATGCCACGATTCCATGGCGCGATATCGCCGGCATGCGGCACCGTCTGATTCACGGCTACCTGAAGGTGAACCTCCACACCGTCTGGCAGGTCGTCGATCGTGACCTTGCGCTCCTCGAAAGACAGCTCCGCGAACTGCTGCCGGAGATTCCGTCACGGTCACGGAAGCGGCGGCCCAAGGCAAGGGCGCGCACGTAGCCCGGCGAGACTCTGTATGAGGCGCTGGTTTCGTCGCCCGCGGTTCGTGGGCGCTCTGGCGATTTCACTCGCATGCACCGGATGCACGGCGGCGCCTTTGCCCCCCGTGTCAGCGCTGCGCTTCGCGCTGTTGGGCGATACGCCGTACTCGCAGGCGCAGGCAAACCTTCTCGACGATTTGATCGACCAGGTGAACGCAGAGCCGCTCGCGTTCGTCGCGCACATCGGCGACATCACTTCCGGTCAGGGGCCATGCGAGGACGAATGGCTCGTCGCGCGCAAGCGCCAGTTCGCGCGCTTCCGGCCTCCGTTCGTGCTGCTTCCCGGCGACAACGAATGGACCGACTGCCACCGCAGCGGCATGGATCCACTCGAGCGCCTGGCGAAATGGCGCGAGCTTTTCTGCGCCGACGTCGCCCTGCCCGGCTTTCGCCGCCAGCCCGGGCGGTATTGCGAGAACGTGCGCTGGGAAGCCGAAGGCATCGTCTTCGTCGGCCTCAACGTTCCGGGCAGCAACAACAACGTCGGGCGTAGCGCAGAGATGGATCAGGAATCCGGCGAGCGCATGCGCGCGGTTTTCGCGTGGCTCGATCAGGCGGAGCAGCAGATGCGCGGCGGCAAAGTGCTCGTCGTGCTGATGCAGGCCAATCCGTTCCTGCGCCCGCGCGGCCGCACCGATGGATTCGCCGAATTGCGCGCGCGCCTTGCCCGGCTCGCGCAGAAGCATCCGCGCCGCGTCGTGCTCGTGCATGGCGATACGCACCGATACCGCGACGACGAGCCGATCCCGGGCCTGCGCCGGATCGAAGTGCCCGGCGCGCCGGGCGTCGAATGGCTGCGCGCCTCCCAGGGAAGCAGCGCGCTCCGCGTGGAGCCGGTCCGCCCCTGAGAATCAGGGAACGACCGAGTCGATGACGACCGAGACGCCGGCGGCGTCGCTCGCCACCGGGCCGCTCTGCCCCTGCAGATCGCCGGGCTTCGCCTTTACGTCGCCCGATTTCGAGATCCTGGCGCTGATGACGACCTTGTCGAACGACGACAGCTTCGTCTCCGGCGTCATCGACATCGAATCGTCGAGCGCGAAGCTCGCCGGCAGGTCGCGCACTTTCTTGCGCAGCACGGCGAGCGGCATCGGCGGTCCTTGCGCTGCGCGGGCGAAGATGAACACCGTGTCATCGGGCGAGGCCTTGGCGGCGAGCGCAGGCGCGAGCCTCACTTCGCCGTTCAGCGCACCCTTCGCTACCGCGATCGCAGCGGGCGGCGTGGTGATCGGCGGTGCGGTGATCGGCGGCGCAGTTGCGAGCGCCTCGGCAGGCGGCTTCTGCGGCGTGCGCCCTTCGGCAAGCGCGCGCGCCTCTTCCACATTCGCGCGGATCGAGCGCGCATCCTCGGAGTTGGCATCGACGAGCGGCAACATGCGTTCCCAGAAACCAGCGGCGGCCTTGTAATCCTTGCGGTCGTATGCCGCAGTTCCCGCCAGCGCGAGCGCCTTCAGGTGGCGCGGATCGGCTTCGAGCGCGCGTGCGATCAGCTTCTCGGGTTCGCCCGCCAGCGAGCGCCCCTGCGCCATCCCGAGCGCGTCGGCGTAATCCGCAAGCAGTTGCGCATCGCCCGGCTGCAACTTCGCCGCCTGGGCGTACGCGTCCGCCGCCTCCTTGAAGCGGCCGAACGCCGCGTACGACCGGCCGAGCAGCATCCAGCCCTCTACATTGCCCGGCTCGGCTTTCAGCCGCTCGGCAAGCTTCTGCACCATCGCTTCGACCTGCTGCGGAGTGAGGTCGTGCGCGCGCTCCGCAGCCTGCGGCGGGAAGATCGCCTGCGGCGCACCGACGGCCAGATAGACGGCGATCGCAAGCACTGGAACGGCGAATGCCAGCGCAATCGCCGCGCTGCGGCCGCGATCCATCGACGCCGGAGTCTCGCTTTCGCCCGCTTCCGCGAGCAGGCGCGCCTTCAGCTCCGTGCGCGCAGCTTCGTACTCGGTCGGTGCCAGCGCACCGGACTTCAGGTCGGCTTCGAGGTCCCCAAGTTGCTCCGCGTAGAGCGACGCATTGAGCGCGTTGCGCGAAGTGTCGCCCCGTGCGCGGCGTGCGAGCAGCGGATAGACGAGAATCGCCACAGTCGCGATCAGGAGTAGGCCGGCGATGGACAGGAATACGACCATGAATGGATCTCTGCTCGGAAGACCACTCGAGAGTTCACCCCCGAGCGACCCTGTTGGAATTGACGTGGATCAACGGTGTGGCAGCATGCCGATATTAACGTATGCGCCGGTTGCTTTAAGGTCCAGAAAAACCGGCTTGAGTGACTGATGAACGGCGCGCCATGACCGGCGCGCACGGGAGAGGGGATGCGTCTGCTGCAATTCGTGTCTTGGTTGAGCGCGGGTATCTTGTGCGCCGGCGTCGCGGCCGCCCAGAGCGGCGAGAAGCTGCTCGAATCAAAGGGCTGTCTTGCCTGTCACGAGCGGGACGCGAAAAAAGTAGGCCCGTCGTTCCGCGAGATCGCCGCAAAGTACAAAGCGGACAAGAGCGCCCAAGGCAAGCTGGCTGCAGCCCTGAAGTCAGGCAAGGGCCATCCGGTCAAGGCGGAGGCTTCCGACGCCGAGCTCAAAGCCCTGGTGGAGCAGCTGCTCGCCGCTGGAGCGGTTCCGGCAAAGAACGCTGCGAAACCCGAATCGAAGGCGGCCGCAAAGAC
>DASUMM010000220.1:0-3971 GCA_036277655.1 Burkholderiales bacterium
CTCGAAGTCGAGCTGATCCAGATCGGCGATTCGCTGGACGACCAGCTTGCGGAGGAAGCGAGCCGCGCCATGGAGCGCGAGCCGCGCTATCGCTGGCTCGGCAGCGTCTCCCACTCGCGCGCCTTGAAGCTTCTCGCCTCGAGCCACGCGATGATCATCAGCTCGCGCATGGAGGGTGGCGCCAACGTGGTGAGCGAAGCGATACGCATCGGCACGCCGGTGATCGCTTCGAGGATGTCGGGAAACGTGGGGTTGCTCGGAGATCGGTATCCGGGCTACTACCCGCTCGCGAATGAACGGGCGCTTGCGAGGCGGATTACCGAGGTAGCGCGGAAGCGGGGTTTTTCCGGCGCCCTGAAGAGGAATCTCGCGAGGCTGAGACCGACCGTGGATCCGCGAAACGAAGCGAGGATGCTCGGCAAGGCGATCAAAGCTGTAGGCGCAATAGCCCCATGACGTGAACTTTCCGTCTCACGCAAACGCGCTGCGCTTCGGCCGGCCGCGCGGGCGATGCCGGCTCGCGAGCGGCGTAGCGGCGTACCCGGGCGCAGGCTGCTCGACCGAGAGCGTGAACGGGCTGCGCACAGTGAGAGTGCCGTAGACGCCGCCATCCTGCAGATCCTCGGTGAGGAGCACTGCGCAATCCTGCAACTGCGCGGCGGCGACCACCATGCTGTCCCACCACGACAGGCGCCAGCGCTGCTCCACTTCATGCGCGCGGCGCAGCAACGGCTCGTCGACTGGCTGCGGATTCCAGGCCAGATAGCGCTCCACGCTCTTCCAGAGTTCATCGGCCGCGACGCCGCCAAGCCGCCTTGCGTTGACGTAGTACTCGGAAAGCACCTGCATGCTGGTGCGCCCGCGGTTCTCCCGCCAAAGACAATCGAGCCAGGCGTCCGCCCGCGCCTGCTTCGCCCGCTCCCGCGGGTCGCGGGAGTACACGAGAACGTTAGCGTCGACGAAATACGGGCCGGTCATACAGCTCTTCGCGCTTCGGGTAAGGCTTCCACGGTCCTTTCAGGTTCCACGGCTTCTCAGCACGCCACCCGCGATAGGCTTCCTCGTACTTGTCCGCTCGACGGCGGCGCTCCTGCAGCAGTTCTCCAATAAAGCGCGACAAGCTCATGTCCCGTTCCGCCGCTTGCACGCGTGCCCATGCAGCCGTTTCTTCGTCCAGCGTGATGGTGACGTTGCGCATCCGGGGTTCCTCCAAATTACACCGATCCAGTGTAACACGAAGTCAGTGTATTTAATGCCTTATAGTCAGCCGCAGGTGCTGCGGCTCACCCCCGCACCCGTATAGCCCGCGCCTGCCAGCCCGCGGCGCCGGCGATGACGCCGCAGCCTGCGGCCACCGCGAACGCGAGCATGTAGCTTCCGCTGACATCGAACAGGTATCCCGCCATCCACGGACCGACTGCGCTACCCGCAGCGCTGCCCATCAGTCCCACGCCGACGATCGTGCCGAAGTGCCGGCCGCCGAACCGGTCGCTCACCATGGCCGGAATGAGCGACGCAGTCGCCGAGTAGCCGACGCCGAGCAGCACCGCGTAGCCGTAAATCGCCCACGGCGCGTGCGACAGGGTGAGCGCCGCGAGCGCCGCCACCGCGGTCACCATGATCGTGATGCCGCCCACATAGACGAGCTCGCGCTCGAAGCGATCGGAAAGCCAGCCGCCGCCGATCTTGCCAGCGATGCTCGAGACGCCCACCACGCCGACCACCGACGCGGCGATCATCGCGCTCACGCCCAGGTCGACGAGGTACGCCACCTGGTGCACGTGCATCGTCTGCGAGCAGACGTTGCCGAAGAAGAACGCCGCCAGCATCAGCCAGAACGGCACGCCCCGCACTGCTTCTCCGAGCGTGGCACTCGACGACGGCGATTTTCGCCCCGCAGTAACGGCAACCTGCGGCGCGCGCCTCGGCGTCGGCTTGCGGTAGAGCAGGAAAAGCGACGAGGGCACGATCCACAGCACGCAGATCGCGGCCAGCACGCGGAACGCCGTACGCCAGCCATAGGCGTCGATCAAGAACTGCGTCAGCGGCACCACCAGCAGCATGCCGACGCCGACCCCCGCGCTGACGATGCCAAGCGCAAGGCCGAGCTTATCCTGGAAGTCGCGCTGCACCTGCACGATCGCCGGAATCCAGCCCGCAGCGGCGACCGCAATCGCGGTGAACACGCCGAAGAACAGGTAGAGCTGCCAGGGCGTCGCGATGTAGCTATCGGCCCACAGCGCAAGGCCGAGCGCCACGCCGCCCACCGCCATCAGCCCGAGCGGGCGCAGGCGGTCGCACAGCGAGCCGATGACGGGATTTCCCGCGCCGTGCACCAGCGTGAAGACCGAGAACGCGCCGGCGAGCACCGAGCGGCTCCAGCCGTATTCCTGCAGCAACGCCACAAGAATGACGCTGTAGGCGTACCAGATGCCGTAGGCGAGCGCGAGGGTGAGCGCGATGACGCCCAGGCTGAGCGCGCGGGTGGAGGGCAAGGGGTGGATTCGCTACGCCGGAGCTTGCGAGTTCTTGAACCGCGTCAGCAGCCGGTCGAGCTGGTCGGCAAAGCGCTTGCGGTCGGTGTTGTCGAGCGGCGCCGGCCCTCCGGTCTGCACCCCGGTCTCGCGCAGCTTCTCGAGGAAATCGCGCGTCGCCAGGCGCTCGCGAATGTTCTCCGGCGTATAGAGCTCGCCGCGCGGATTGATCGCGTGGCCGCCACGCGCCACCACGTCGGAGGCGAGCGGGATGTCGGCGGTGATCACCAGGTCGCCGGGTGCCACGCGCTTGGCGATCTCATTGTCGGCGACATCGAAGCCGCGCATCACCTGCAGCGAGCGGATCCACGACGAGCGCGGCACGGTAAGCGCCTTGTTTGCTACGAGCGTCATCGGCAGCTGCGCGCGCTCCGCGGCGCGGTACAGGATTTCCTTGATGGCGCTCGGGCAGGCGTCGGCGTCGACCCAGATGTGCATCGCCGGACTATAGACGACGGAAGGAGCGTCGAGCAGCGCGGGTAGACTTCCGGATCGAAGAAACTCCAGCACACGAGGACCCGAGGCCAGTGACGCATCGCATCGTCGTTACCGAAGTGCGCGGCAGCCCGATGGAAGTGTTCCTGTTCGCGCCCGCTGGAGCGGGGCCGCATCCGGGGCTGGTGCTCTGCCAGCACATCCCGGTCGGCCACACCGGCATCGAGAACGACACCGTGACGCTCGCGACCGCCGAGCGCTTCTGCGCCAGCGGCTACGCGGTGGCGGTGCCCTTCATCTTCCACTGGTGGCCGAAGAGCACCGACATCGAGCTGAAGCGCGCCGAGTTCCGCGACGACTGGACGCGGCTCGACCTCGACGCGGCGTACGAGCTGCTCGCCGCGCAACCGGACGTGGATCGGAACCGCATCGGCATCGCCGGGCACTGCTGGGGCGGGCGCGTGGCGTGGCTGGGCGCCTGCACCAATCCGCGCTACAAGGCGTGCGCCGTGTTCTATGGCGGGCGCGTCAAGCTCGTCATGGGGGAAGGCAACCCGCCGGCGATCGAGCTGGTGGGGAACATCCGCTGCCCGGTGATCGGGTTCTTCGGCAACGAGGACACCAATCCGACGCCTGCGGATGTGGATGACTACGACGCCGCGCTCACCCGGGCGGGCGTGGAGCACGTGTTCCACCGCTACGATGGCGCCGGGCACGCGTTCCAGTCGTTCAACAATCCCGAGCGCTACCGGCACGGGGCGAGCGAGGATGCGTGGGAGAAGGTGCTGGCGTTCTTCGGAGAGAAGCTCCTGCCGGCAGGCGGAAGGAAACCCGGATGAGCGAAGCCCCCCACGGTTCCCTCCCCCACGCCGCACGCACGCGACTGCGCGCGCTCGTCGAAAGCGGCCGCACGATCGCCATGCCCGGCGCAACCGACGCGCTCTCGGCGCGGCTGATCGAAGCGCACGAGTTCGAGGCCGTCTACATCGGCAGCTACGCCAC
>DASUMM010000221.1:0-14535 GCA_036277655.1 Burkholderiales bacterium
GCTCTCGGAGCGCTACTTCAAATGAGCGTCTCGCTCGCTGCGCGCGGCCTGGTGGCCGGCTACGGCAAGAAGCGGGTCGTCGACGGCGTCGATCTGGAGGTCGAGGCGGGCAGGATCCTGCTGCTCCTCGGCCACAACGGCGCCGGCAAGACGACGCTTGCGCGCACGCTGTTCGGGCTGCTGCGGCCCGAGGGCGGCACGGTGCGCCTCGACGGCGAGGACATCACCGGCAGGACACCCGCGCGCAACGTCGCCTCCGGCTTCGCGTTCGTGCCGCAGGGGCACGGGGTGTTCCGCACCCTGAGCGTCGGCGACAACCTTGCGCTCGGCGGCTTCCTCGAGCGTGACCCGGCGCGCCTTGCCGAGCGGCGCGAGCGCGTTTTCTCGATGTTCCCGATCCTCGCCGAGCGCCGCTCGCAGCTCGCCGGCACGCTCTCCGGCGGCCAGCAGCAGATGCTCGCGATCGGCATCGCGCTGATGCATGCGCCGCGCCTGATCCTGCTCGATGAGCCTTCGATCGGCCTGGCGCCGAACCTGGTGGACAAGGTCATGCAGGCGGTGGCCGAGATCAACCGCGCGCTCGGCGCGACGATCCTCATGATCGAGCAGAACGTAAAGGCGAGCCTGCCGATCGCGCATCGCGTCGCGGTTCTCAAAACCGGGCGGAAGATCTACGATGGCGCGCCCGAGCCACTCACCGACCATGTCCGGCTGATGGAGCTGTTCTGAGCCGCAAAGTCCTCGTCGCCGGAGCCTCCGGGCTCGTCGGCTTTGCCGCCGCGCGGCATTTTTCCCGCCTGCCGGGCTGGGAGGTGGTCGCGCTCTCGCGTCGCATCCCGCATGGGCTGGAGGGCGTTCGCGTTCTGTCGGTCGACCTGCTCGATGCCGCGAAGTGCGCCGAAGTCTCCAGCGCGTTGCGCGACGTCACGCACGTCGTCTACGCGGCGCTTTACGAGAAACCGGGCCTGATCGCCGGCTGGCGCGAGCGCGACCAGATGGAAACGAACGAGCGCATGCTGCGCAATCTCTTCGAGCCGCTCGAAGCTTTCGCAGCGCGGCTGGAGCATGTCACGCTGCTGCAAGGAACCAAGGCGTACGGCTCGCACATCGAGCCGCTGGCGGTGCCGGCGCGCGAGCGCCTGCCGCGCCATCCGCACGAGAACTTCTACTGGCTGCAGGAGGATTACCTGCGCGCGAAGCAGCGCGGCAAGGGCTGGCACTGGACGATCCTGCGGCCGCAGGTGATCTTCGGCGAGTCGCTCGGCAGCCACATGAACGAGATCCCGGCGATCGGCGTGTACGGCGCGATCCTCAAGGAAGCGGGCGAGCCGCTCTACTATCCGGGCGGCCCGCATGGGCGCATTTTCGAGGCCGTCGATGCGGACCTGCTCGCGCGCGCCTGCGCCTGGGCGGCGACGGCTCCCGCCTGTCGCAACGAGACGTTCAACATCAACAACGGCGAGCCGATGGAATGGCGCACCGTCTGGCCGGCGATTGCCGATTCGCTCGGCATGCAGCCGGGGCCGGCGCGGCCGATGTCGCTCGCCGCCGAGATGCCAAAGCGCGAGGCCGAGTGGGCGGCGATCGTGCGCAAGTACGGCCTGCGCTCGCCCGAAAGCCTCGAGCAATTCGTCGGCCAGTCGTTCATCTACGCCGACCGCAACTTCGCCTACGGGCAGGCGCAGGCGCCCGCGCCGACCCTCGTCAGCACCGTCAAGGCGCGGCTCGCCGGCTTTCACGATTGCGTCGATACCGAGGAGATGTTCCGGCGCCTCTTGCGCAGGTTCCAGGAGCTGCGCTGGCTGCCGCCGCGATGAAGGGCAACGGGCTCGGCGCGCTGATCTCGCAGCACGCGGGCGAGCGCGCGGCGCTCATCGAAGGCGAGCGCACGATCACGTTCGGCGAGTTTGACGCGCTGGCGCGCAAGACTGCGGCCTGGCTTGCCGTGCACGGGATCGGGCGAGGCGATCGGGTCGCGCTGTGGCTCGTCAACCGCGTCGAATGGCTCGCGCTCTTCTTTGGCGCGGTGCGCCTCGGTGCGTCGGTGGTCGCGATCAACACGCGCTACCGCTCGACCGAGCTTGCCCATCTGCTGCAGCGCTCGGGTGCGCGCCTGCTCGTGCTGCAACACAATTTCCGCAAGATCGATTTCGCCGCCGTTCTCGAGGGCGTGCCGCCCGACGCGGCGCGCAGCCTCGAGCGCGTCGCCGTGATCGAGGCCGATGCCGCGACGCCCGCGCGCATTCTCGGGCGGCCGACGGTCGCGTTCGATGCGTTCGGAGGCGCGGGCGCATGCGCCGAGGACTGCTCCGATCCCGGTGCGGTCGCGGCGATGTTCAGCACCTCGGGAACGACGAAGGGCCCGAAGCTCGTGATGCATTCGCCGCGCACGATCGTGCGGCATGCCCGCGCGGTCGCGCGCTCGCTCGGCTTCGAAGAGCCGGGCGCGTGCCTGCTCGCGGCGCTGCCGCTTTGCGGCGTGTTCGGCTTTTGCGGCGCGACCGCGGCGCTCGCCGCCGGCGCGCCGGTCGTGCTCATGGATACGTTCGAGGCCGAGAGCGCGGTGCGCCTCGTGCACCGGCATTCGGTCACGCACATGTTCGGCAGCGACGAAATGTACCGGCGCATGCTCGATCTCGTGCCGGGCGCTGATCCGGTCCCCTCGGCGCGCGTGTTCGGTTATGCGGCATTCAATCCCGGCGGCATCGAGTTCGCCCGCGCGGCATGGCGGCGGCGCGTGCCGCTCTATGGCCTGTACGGTTCGAGCGAAGTGCAGGCGCTTTTTTCGATGCAATCGCCGGAGGCGCCCCTCGAGGAACGCATCGAAGGCGGCGGCTGGCCGGTCGCCGGCGCCGAAGCGCAGGTGCGCGTGCGCGATGTCGATTCCGGCGAACTGCTTCCGGCCGGAACGAGCGGCGAGCTCGAGATCCGCGCACCCGGCAACTTCATCGGCTACTGGAACGATCCGGCGGCGAGCGCCGAGGCGATCTCCGCCGACGGTTTTTTCCGCACCGGCGACATCGGGCGGCTGCGCGCCGACGGAAGTTTCGTCTACGAGACGCGGCGCGGCGATGCGATGCGCCTCGCGGGCTTCCTGGTCAGCCCGCTTGAGATCGAGGAGGTGCTGAAGGCGGCTCCCGGCGTCGCCGACGTGCAGGTCGTCGCGGCGGAGGTGGCCGGTCAGATGCGCAGCGTCGCGTTCGTGATCCCGGCGCCTGGCGTCTGCGCCGCGGAACCGGATCTGGTCGCCACGGCGTCGCGGCAGCTCGCCGCGTTCAAGGTGCCGGCGCGCGTCTGGTTCGTCGACTCGTTCCCGACGACGCAGAGCGCGAACGGCGTCAAGATTCAGCGCGGGAGGCTGCGCGAAATGGCGCAAAGCTTCATTGCGCGAGGCGAGGCGCGCAAGTGAGGCAGGCGTTCGTCGCCGGCGCCGGCAACACCTCGTTCGGCAGGCACGAAGGCCGCGGCGCGCTCGACCTGATGGCCGAAGCCGCGCAGCAGGCGCTCGAGGATGCCGAGCTTGCGCGCGCCGACATCGACGGCGTGCTGTGCGGTTACGCAACGACGCTGCCGCACCTGATGCTGTCGACGCTTTTCTGCGAGCGCTTTTCGCTCGCGCCGGCGTATGCGCACAGCGTGCAGCTCGGCGGCGCGACCGGGGGCGCCATGCTGATGCTCGCGCGCGAGCTCGTTCGATCCGGCCGCTGCAGCAACGTGCTGGTCGTCGCCGGAGAGAACCGCGCCACCGGCCAGACGCGCGACAATTCGATCCAGACGCTCGCGCAGGTCGGCGACGCCGATTTCGAAGTGCCGAACGGCGCTTCCGTCCCGGCCTACTACGCGCTGCTCGCTTCGCGCTACATGCATGAGACGGGACTCACCGAAGCCGATCTCGCCGAGTTCGCAGTGCTGATGCGCGCGAACGCCGCGCGCCATCCGCAGGCGCACCTGCGGGAGCCGATCCGGCGCGAGGACGTGCTCGCGTCGAAGACGATCTGCGCGCCGTTGAAGCTGCTCGACTGCTGCCCGATCTCGGATGGCGCGATGGCGCTCGTCGTTTCGGCATCGCCGCGGGGCGATGCGCGCGTGGCGATCGCCGGCGCCGGGCAGGCGCACCGCCACCAGCACCTGACCGCGATCGCCGACACGACGAACTACGGCGCGAAGGATTCGGCGCAGCGCGCTTTCGCCGAAGCGCGGCTGCAGCCGGCGGACATCGACTACCTCGCGATCTACGACTCGTTCACGATCACGCTCGCCATCCTGATCGAGGAGCTCGGCTTTGCCGCGCGCGGCCGTTCCGCCGAGCGCGTGCGCGCGGGCGAGTTTTCGCCGGACGGCCCGCTGCCGCTCAATACGCACGGCGGGTTGCTGTCGTTCGGCCATTCGGGGGTCGCCGGCGGCATGGGGCACGCCGTGGAAGCGTTCCGGCAGCTTGCCGGGCGCGCCGGCAGCCGGCAGATCGCTTCGCGCCGCAAGGCGTTCGTGCATGCCGACGGCGGCGTGCTCTCGTCGCACGTGAGTCTCGTGCTCACGCGCGAAGGCGAGGGCCCGGGATGACCGCGCGATCACTCTGTGCGCCGTTCGCCGAAGGGTTGCGAGCCGGCGAAATCCGCTACCAGGCCTGCCGCGCGTGCAATGCGCCGCAGACTCTCGCACGCTACGCCTGCCGCGCCTGCGGCGCGGCGGATCTCGAATGGCGCGCCGCGCGCGGGACCGGCCGCGTCTACGCGGTCACCACCGTCGCACGAGCTCCGTCGGACGAATATCGAGCGCTCGCTCCCTACACGCTCGCCATCGTCGAGCTGGACGAGGGGCCGCGCCTCATGGGGCACGCCGCCCCCGGCGCCAGGATCGGCGATCGCGTGCGTGCCGGGTTCTTCTGGTTTGGCGAGCGCCAGCTCCTTCGTTTCGCTGCAGAGGAATAAATGAACGGCAGACCCGCAGGGACCGATCTTCTTCGCTCGCTGATCGAGCCGGCGTCGATCGCGATCCTCGGCGCCTCCGAGAACACGAACAAGATCGGCGGCCGGCCGATCTTCTACATGCAGCGGCACGGCTACAAGGGCCGCATCTACCCGATCAACCCGAACCGCAGCGAGATCCAGGGCTTGCGCGGCTACCCGTCGCTCGCCGCGCTGCCCGAAGTGCCGGAGCTCGCGCTCGTGATCGTGAGCGGCGATCAAGCGGTCGCCGCGATCGACGAATGCGCGCAACTCGGGGTCAAGTCGGCGATCGTCATCGCCTCGGGTTTCGGCGAGACCGGCGAGCAGGGCAGAGCGGTGCAGCGAGGGATGGCCGAGCGCGCGCGCGCGAAGGGCATGCGCATCGTCGGTCCGAACACGCAGGGCCTGGCGAATTTCGGCAACGGCGCGATCGCGAGCTTCTCGACGATGTTCATCGAAGTGCCGGCGGCCGACGGCCCGATCGGCGTCGTGAGCCAGAGCGGCGGGATGAGCTCGGTCACCTACGGCCTGTGCCGCGGCCGCGGCCTCGGCGTGCGCCATGTGCACGCGACCGGCAACGAGGCCGACGTCACGGTCGCCGATCTGGCGTGGTCGGTGGCGCACGACCCGGGCGTCAAGCTGCTGCTGCTCTACATGGAGACGATCGCCCATCCGGAGCTGCTCGCGCAGACGGCCGAATACGCGCGCGAGCGCGATCTGCCGATCGTGGCGGTGAAGGCGGGCCGCTCGGCGAGCGGGCAGAAAGCCGCTTCTTCGCACACCGGAGCGCTCGCGAACGAGGATCGCGTCGTCGATGCGTTCTTCCGTCACCACGGCATCTGGCGCGTAGGCGACCCCGAGGCGATGGCGCTCGCCGCCGAGGCCTATCTGAAAGGCTGGCGCCCGCAGGGCCGGCGTCTCGTCGTCGTCAGCAACTCGGGCGCGAGCTGCGTGATGGCGGCCGATACTTCGGAAGACCACGGCTTGCCGCTTGCCGAGCTCGCGCCGGAGACGAAACGCGAGGTCGCCGCGAAGCTGCCCGGGTTTGCCACTTCGACGAACCCGATCGACGTTACCGCGGCGCTGCTCGCGAACAGCCACATGTTCGGCGACATCCTGCCGATCCTCGCCAAGGACTCGGCGGCGGACCTGTTCTTCCTGCATATCCCGGTCGCGGGCGCAGGCTATGACGTCGATACGTTCGCGCGCGACACGGCGCAGTTCGCGCTGGCAACCGGCAAGCCGGTGGCGGTCGCGGCGTGGCAGGAATCGATCGCGAGCGTGTTTCGCGCCGCCGGGCTCGCGACATTCGTGAATGAAGCCGAAGCGCTCGGCGTTTTCGCGCAGCTCGCCTCGCACACTGAGCTGATGCGGCGCGAGCGAGCGAGCTGGCCGGAGCGCGTCGCGATCCGAGTGCCCGCCGGCAAGCAACGTTTTCTCAACGAGGCCGAGAGCCTCGCGCTTCTCGCAGGCGCCGGCGTACCGGTGGTTGCGCATCGGCTGTGCAAGAGCGCAACCGAAGCGCGCGCCGCGTTCGAGGCGCTCGGCGCCCCGGTCGCGGTGAAAGCGTGCTCGGTCGACGTTCCGCACAAGTCCGAGCACGGGCTGGTCGCGCTCGGGGTCGCGAGCGCAGACGAAGCGGCGCGCGCTTTCGATGCGCAATGGCAGAAGCTTGAGTCGCTCGGCGCCTCGCGCGACGGCGTGATCGTCGCGGCAATGCGCAAGGCGCGGCGCGAGCTGATGGTCGGCGCGCGCGTCGACCCGGTGTTCGGCCCGATCGTCATCGTCGGCGACGGCGGCAAGTACGTCGAGGCGCTGAAGGACTTCGCGATCCTGATTCCGCCGTTCGACGCCGCAGAGGTGCGCAACGCGTTGAATGGCCTGCGGATCGCGCCGATCCTGGCCGGCGTGCGCGGCGAGCCGCCGTTGGATCTGGACGCCCTTGCCAAGGCTGCCATCGGCGTCGGGCAGGCGATCGTCGCCGCGCGCGGAGCAATCGCTTCGGTCGACTTGAACCCGGTGATGGTCGGCGCCGCGGGCGAGGGCGCGGTGGTCGTCGATGCATTGATCGAACGGGGCTGAACGGAAAGCACGATGGCAAAACGCATCCGCATCGGCTCCGGCTCCGCCTGGTGGGGCGACCGGATCGAGCCCGCGGCGCTGAACGCCGAAAAGGGCGAGCTGGACTACCTCTGTTTCGAAACGATGGCCGAGGCGACGATCTCGGCAGCGCAGGTGCGTGCGCGGCGCGATCCGTCGTTTCCGGGCTACGACACCTATCTCGATGACCGCATGAAGGCGGTGCTGCCCGCGTGCCTGCGGCGCGGCACGCGCATCGTCTCGAACCAGGGATGGATCAATCCCGAGGGCGCGGCGGAGCGCATCGCGCACTGGCTGCGCCAATTCGGCGCGCGCGGCGTCAAAGTCGCGGCGGTCGGCGGGAGCCTGATCACCGATCGCGTGCTCGAGCTGACCGACCGGATCCTCGAGAGCGGCGAGCCGACCGCGACGCTCGCGCCGAGCCTGATCTCGGCCGAGGTCTATCTCGGCGCCGAGCCGATCGTGCAGGCGCTGAAGGAAGGAGCGAGAATCGTCGTCACCGGCCGCGCCGCCGATCCCTCGATCTTCATGGCGCCGATGATGTACGAGTTCGGCTGGGATCGGCTCGATCACGCACGCCTCGGCCAGGGCAGCGGCATCGGCCACCTGCTCGAATGCGGTGCGCAAGTCACCGGCGGCTATTTCAGCGACCCGGGGTTCAAGGACGTGCCGGAGCCGTGGAATTTCGCCTTCCCGATCGCCGAGGTCGACGAGGACGGCAGCGCGGTGATCACCAAGGTCGCCGGCTCCGGCGGCGCGGTGAACCTGATGACGGTGAAGGAGCAACTGCTCTACGAAGTGCACGACCCCGCGAACTACATCACTCCCGACGTCGTCGTCGATTTCACGACGGCGAAGCTCGAGCAGGTCGGGCCCGACCGGGTGCGCGTATCGCGCATCTCCGGCAAGCCGCGCACGCCGACCTACAAGGTCTCGATCGGTTGCGCCGAAGGGTTCATCGGCGAGGACATGTTCTTCTACGCCGGGCCCGGAGCGCTGCGGCGCGCCGAGCTCGCAAGGCGCATTCTGCAAGAGCGCTTTCGCATCGTCGGCCTGCAGGCCGACGAAGTGCGCATCGATTTCCTCGGCATGAACGCGATCCACGGCGTCGCCACGCCGGCGAGCGCGCCCGAGCCGTACGAGATCGCGGTGCGCGTCGCAGCGCGCACGAGAACGCGCGAGGAGGCGCTCAAGGTCGGCCGCGAGGTCGACGGCATGGCGGTCTCGGGAATTGCGCACACCGGCAAGCGCGTGCCGCACCAGGACCGCACGCGCGAGATCATCGGCGTGTGGTCGGCGCTCGTGCCGCGTGAGCGCGTCACGCCGACCCTCACCTACGTAGAGAGCTGAGTTATGCGAGTGAAATTGCAGCACGTCGCCCACGCCCGCTCGGGCGACAAGGGCAACACGGCGAACATGGCGGTCTTCGCCTACGAGCCGGAGTTCTACGCGCTGCTGAAGGACCAGCTCACCGCGGCGCGGGTGAAGGAGTTCTATCGCGGCGCGATCACCGGCCCGGTCGAGCGCTACGAGGTCGACGGCCTGCACGCGCTCAACTTCGTCGCCCATGGGGCGCTCGGCGGTGGCGTATCGCGCAGCCTCTGCCTCGACAATTACGGCAAGGCGCTTTCGGCCGCGCTGCTCGGCTTCGAGCTGGAAATCCCCGAATCGCTGCGCAGCCGGTTGCGCGGCATGAAAGAGGAAACCCGACCATGAATGCTTCGAACCCGCCGGCGGCGAGGCTGCTCGAAGACCGGCGCGAGCGCGTGCTGCTCGTCACGATCAGCAACCCGGCGCTGCGCAACGCGCTCGGGCCCGACGTCTACCGGGCGGCGAAGCCGCTCTTCGAGAAAGCCGGCTCGGACGACGGCATCGGCGCGATCGTGCTGGCCGGCGAGGGCGAGCACTTCTGCGGCGGCGGCAACCTGAACCGCCTGAAGGCGCAGCGCAGCCTTCCGGCCGACGCGCAGCAGCAGAGCCTGGATGCGTTTCACGCCTGGATCCTCGCGATGCAGGACTGTCCCAAGCCGGTCATCGCCGCCGTCGAAGGCGCGGCGGCTGGCGGCGGATTCTCGCTCGCCCTCGCGTGCGACCTGATCGTCGCCGCCGAGGACGCGAGGTTCGTGATGTCGTACGCGAAGATCGGCCTTTCGCCCGACGGCGGCGGCTCCGACTCGCTCGCGCGGTCGCTCGCCCCGCAGACTGCGCTGGAGATCCTGCTCGCTGCGCAGCCCGTGTCCGCCGCGCGGTTGCATGCGCTCGGGATCGTCAATCGCGTCGTCGCGCGCGGGACTGCGCTCGCCGCCGCGCTGCAGTGGGCGGAAAGGCTCGCCGCCGGCCCGTCGCTTGCGCATGCCGCGGCAAAGCGCCTCGTGTACGAAGCACGCGGCCGCTCGCGCACCGCGCAGCTCGATGCCGAGCGCGATGCGTTCCTGCAGAGCCTGTATTCGGACGAATGCGCCGAAGGCATTGCCGCATTTCTCGACAAGCGCGCGCCGCGCTTTCATTCCTGAGCCGCGCGTGGACGGCCTTGCGCTCGCGCACGAGTATTTGCGCTTCGTGGCCACGCTGGCTGCGGTGGTCGATCCGTTCCTCGCCGTGCCGTTCTTCCTGGCGTTCACCGCGTCGCAAACCGAATCCGAGCGGAGCCTGCTCGCGCGCGCCGTGGTGCTGACCGTATTTGCAGTGCTCGCCGCTTCGACGATCGTCGGCGAGCGGCTGCTCGGCCTGATGGGCGCCAGCCTGCCGGCGTTTCGCGTCGGCGGCGGGCTGGTGCTGCTCCTGATGGCGCTCGCCATGCTGAATGCGCAGGCCGGCGGCGTGCGCCAGTCGCGCGACGAGGCGAAGGAGATGCAATCGGGCGAGCTGTCGGGCGTGGTGCCGCTCGCGATCCCGCTGCTTGCCGGGCCGGGCGCGATCAGCACCTCGATCCTCGCCGCCGAGCGCGGTGGCTTTGCGCACCATGTGGCGCTCCTCGCCTGCATTGCTCTGGTGTGCTTCTTTGCCTGGATCGTGCTCCTTCGCGCGCATGCAATCGAGCAGCGGCTCGGGCGCACCGGGCTCAATATCGGGACTCGCATCCTCGGGCTGCTGCTCGCCGCGATGGCGGTGCAGACGATGGCCGAAGGCCTGAAGGGCCTCTTTCCCGGGCTCGCGTGACGCTAGGCGGTGCGCTCGCGCATGCGGTCGAGCAGGCCGGCATGCCGCTCCGAGCGCCGCAGGCACATGGTGCGAAATGCTTCGGCGCTCCCTGCGAGCGCGACGTGCCGGCGCGCCCGCGTCACTGCGGTGTAGAGAAGCTCGCGCACCATCCCCGGGTTGTCCTTTGCGGGCAGCATGCAGAGGAGCGTCTCGAATTCCGAGCCTTGCGCCTTGTGCACGGTGCTCGCCCAGGCATCCTCGTGCTCGGGCAGGCGGCTCGGCGCGATGGCGCGGAAGGTGCCTTCGCGGTCGGCGAACCACACCGCGAGCGAGCCATCGTCGGCGGGCAGGCAGATGCCGGTGTCGCCGTTGAAGACGCGCAGCACGTAATCGTTGCGCTGGACCATCACCGCGCGCCCGGGATACCACGGCAGCCGCCCGCCCGGGTCGAGCGGATGGTCGAGCGCGCTGCGGATGTGCCGTCCCAGCGTTGCATTCAGCGCGCGCACGCCGCGCGGCGATTCGCGCATCGCGCAAAGCACGCGGAACGAATCGAACGCGCGAAACGCCGCGCGGCGGTCGAGCGCATCCTTGCGCACCGCCTCGACGTACGCTTCGTAGCCCTGCAGCATGCGGCTCGCCGCTGCGAGCCCGGGCTCGGCGCCGGCATCGTCGATCCACGTGACGCTTTCGTTGGCGCCGTGCGTCATCCAGTGCAGCGCGCGCTCCGGCTCGCCCGCATTGATGTCTGCGGCAAGCCGGCCGATGCCCGAAGTGGCCGGGAAGCGGTGGCTTTCGGTCAGCCACACGACGCAATGTGCGAGCGGCGAGCGCTCCTTCGCGGCGAGCTCGGCGAACACCGAGCCGGCCTCGACCGCGGCGAGCTGGTCCTTGTCGCCGAGCAGCACCAGGCGCGCATGCGCGGGAACCGCCTCGACCAGGTGCGTTGCAAGCGACAAGTCGAGCATCGAAGCCTCGTCGACGACGAGCACGTCGAGCGCGAGCGCATGCGCGGCATCGTGGCGAAAGCGGCCCGGTTCCGCGGTGGCGCCGAGCAGGCGATGGATCGTGTGCGACTCGGTCGGCATTTGCGCGCGGATGCGCTCGGGCAGCGTGGCCGTGCGTTCGCGCAGCGTGTCCATCAGGCGCGCAGCGGCCTTGCCCGTCGGCGCGGCGAGCGCGATGCGCGCGTCGGGCTTTTCTTCCAGGATGCGCGCCAGAAGCAGCGCAACGGTGGTCGTCTTGCCGGTGCCCGGCCCGCCGCTTACGACCGCGAGCCGGCGCCGCATTGCGAGGTCGACCGCCATGCGCTGCGGGTCCGGCGTTTCGTCCAGCCGCAGTTGCAGCGGCTGCTGCGCCAGGCTTCCTGCACGTCCCAGCAGATTCCTGGCAAGCCGCAGCTCGTAGTCGAAGTAGCGGCGCAGATAGAGACGGTTCGCACCGTCCAGAACGAGCGGCAGCGTTTCGCCGGACTCGGGCGTTGCGACCATGCGCGATGCGAGGAGCATGCTGCGCAGCTCGCCCGCAAGCGGAATGCATACGCTTCCCTGCTCGGTGGCGGCGCTCACTTCGGCAGCGGCCGCTTCCAGCGCCTTGACCGCCTCGGCCGGCGCACCGCGCGCTTTCGCCCAGCCGCCCACGTGCGCGGCGAATCCGAGCGCAAGGTCCGAGCGGGCGGCGGTCGCGCTCATGCAGCGACCCGGGGCGCTTCCAGCAGAGCGTCGAGCGAAGCGAGCGTCTGTGCGCTTGCGCGGTGAAACCAGGTGCCGAGCGGAACGCCGTCGGCATCGAGCCAGCCGGGCCGCACGCCGCGCACGAAGAGATAGAACACGCCACCAAAATGGCGCTCGTAGTCGTATCCGCGCAGGCGCTGGCCGAGATAGCGATGCACGGCGAGCGAATAGAGCGCCGCCTGGAGTGCATAGCCATGCTCCTGCATTGCACCCGCGATGCGGCCGGCGCGGTAATCCTCGCGCGTGAAGCCGAGGTGGTTCGATTTCCAGTCCAGCACGAAGAAGCGGCCGTCGAACTCGAACACCAGATCGATGTAGCCGTTCAGGTAGCCGCGCAGCGCTTCGAACGCAAGGCGCGGCGCCGCATATCCGTTCGCGCGCAACCAGGCGTTCAGCCGGGCGGCGGAAAGCTCTGGCGCACGCAGGTGAAAGCCGAGTTCGTTCAGCCTGCGCGTTGCCGGTACCTGCGCCAGCACGATGCCGCCGGGAAGCGGCGTCTTCAGCACGTCGTCCAGAAGCGCGAGCAGCATTTTGCGCTGGAGCGCCGCCGCGGCGCCGGATGCATCGCGCGCGCGTTGCGGGTGCAGCGCAAGCGCCCGCTTGACCGCGCCTTCCCAGCTGGTGGGATCGGTGAAATCGGCGCGCTCGAATGCGGCGTGCACACAATCGCCCGCCGATGGCCCGCGCGGAAAGCGCAGGATGTCATGCTCGGGCAGATCGTCCGGCACCGCAATTTGCGCCGGGGCGATCGCGCGCGCGTCATGATCCGAGGCGGCTCGCTCGTGCGAGGCGCCGGTGGCGAGTGCGCTGAAGCTGCCGATGCGCCAGCCGGCGTCGATGCGCCTGGGGGGCGAAAGTGCCGAAAGACCCTTGCGATCCGCCATGCCCGTCGGCAACGCCGTTCCGCGTGCGACCGGCATCTCGCTCAGGAGCACGTGCGGTGCGCCTGCTTCGACGATCTGTTGCCAGGAGCCTTCGATTTCTGCTGCCGTGCGCTTATGCTCGCACCATTCTTCGTACGCGCTGCCTGCGCCGGCGGCAAGCCAGTTGAGCACGCTGCGAGTGCTTTCCCGCAGCGAGCCTGCGCCACCGCGGTTCGACGTGCCGTAGCAGCCGGCGACCAGGTAGCAGCGATAGATCGCGCGCGTGAGCGCGACATAGGTGAGTCGCACGCGCTCGGCGGCGAGCTCCCTCCGGCGGCGCGGCTGGATGTCGGGCTCCTTCGATGCGCCCGGGCGGAAATCGAGCACCGCGTTGCCCTCGTCGTCGTGATATTCGATCGCGTAGGACTGTGGGCGCGGCTGCAGGTAACCGTCCCAGGCGAACGGGCAGAACACCACCGGGTACTCGAGCCCCTTGGCCTTGTGGATCGTCGCGATCTGCACCAGGTTGCGATCGGATTCCAGCCGCAGCTGTGCTTCCTCGCCGCTCGCCGCCTCGGCACGCTGGGTGGCGAGCCAGCGCAGCAGCGCACCGGGCGCCGGCTGCTCCTGCGATTTCCGGTGCAGCAGCTCGCCCAGGTGCAGCAGGTTCGTCATGCGCCGCTCGCCGTCGGCGCGCGCAAGGAGCCGCTCGCTCACTCCGCATTCCTCGATCCAGCGACGGAACATCACCCCGAAGCCCCTGGCGAACCAGCTCGAGCGGAGCTCGTCCAGCTTCGCCGTCCAGGCGGCAAGCGACGCATCGTCGCCCGCCAGCGCCTCGATTTCGCCGGCCGCAAGACCGAGGAATTCGGTTGCAACGGCGGCAAGCAGCCGCGGCCGGCGCGCGGGCTCCAGGATCGAGGAGAGCACGCGCTCGAGGTCCTCGGCGTCCCGGGTGGCGAAGATGCTTTCCTGCGACAGCTCGACGGCTCCGATGTTGAGCGCGGCGAGCGCTTCCTTGATCCAGCGTCCCTGCCGGTGGGTGCGCACGAGCACCGCGATGTCGCCGCCCCGCAGGCCCCGGGCGTCGAGCGTGATGCGGTTCTGCTCACCTTCCTGCAGCAGGCGGGCGATCTCCGCCGCCGTTGCTCGCACCGCAAGCGCATGCGCATCGTCGCGGGAGAGATACTCGCCTTGGGAATTCGAAGGCAGGCGCCAGATGCGAAGCGGTGCCTCCTTCGCCGCGCCTTCGCTGCGATCGACGAGCGGCGGACGCTTGCGGTCTCCCGCGCGGACCGCTTGATACGTCACATCCGGCAGGAGAAAGCCGCCGGGGTTCGCTGCGAAGAGCGCATTGGTGGCCTCGATCAGCCCCGGGACGGAGCGCTGATTGGCGAGCAGCGCGCCGGCAGGTTGCGCGCGCTCCTTCGCGCTCAGGTAGGTATGCAGGTCGGCGTTGCGAAAACTGTAGATCGCCTGCTTCGGATCGCCGACGATGAAGAGGGTCGCGGGAGTCTCCCGCAGGCCATAGATCGCGAAAAAGATCGCGCACTGGAGCGGATCGGTGTCCTGGAACTCGTCGATCAGCGCCGCCGGGTAGCGGCTGCGCAGCTCGGCGGCGAGCCAAGGCCGGGCGCCGTTGCACAGCGCGTCCCACGCGTTGTAGAGCATGTCGTCGAAGCCGATCACGCGTTGCGCGCGCTTTTTCTGGCGCAGGCGAGCGAGCGTTTCTTCTGCCATTTGGCGCAGCAG
>DASUMM010000222.1:0-14250 GCA_036277655.1 Burkholderiales bacterium
CCGGGTCGGTTGCCGAATGCGTGTAAACAAGGATGTTCGAGTCGAGAAATACCCGCCGGGTGGCCGTCACTTGCGTCTTCCTCAACGCCGGTTGGCCTCTTCGCGGTCGAACCGGAACTTTCGCGTGTCGAGTACCGGCACGGGCCAGGCCACCTTTCGGCGGCGTGCAATGAGCTTTGCGTATTCCGCTTCGGAAATGACGCGGGCGACCGGCTTGCCGCGACGAGTGACGGTCACGATGGTTCCTCGCTCCGCCGATTCGATGATCGAGGAGAAATGGTCCTTTGCCTGCGCGATCGAAACCCGCTTGTCCACCGGCAGCCTCGACATGGCCAAGTAAATGGCCTGATATTACGCTGCCGAAAAACCGCCGTCGACGAAAATCGTCTGCCCCGTAATGTAGTCCGAGGCGCGGCTCGCGAGGAAGACCGCGACCCCCGCGAGGTCCGGCATCTCGCCGTTGCGGCCGATCATCGTGCGCTCGGCCATGGCGTTCCAGCGTACCGGGTCGCGTGCGACGGGCGCGGTCAAAGGCGTGGCGAAGAACCCGGGCGCAATCGCATTCGCCGTGACGCCGTGCTTCGACCAGGCTTCGGCCTGCGCGCGGGTGAGCTGCATTACGCCGCCTTTCGAGGCGCCGTAGGGTCCCGAGTTGCCGAACGCGCGCACCGACTGCAGCGACGCGATGTTGAGGATGCGTCCCCAGCCGCGCTCGATCATTGCCGGCGCGAGCTGCTGCGCGAGGAAGAACGGCGCTTCCAGGTTGATCTTGAGCGTCGCGTCCCAGTCGGCTTCGGTGATCTCGAGCATCGGCCGGCGGATGTTGACGCCGGCTGCGCTTACGAGAATGTCGGGTGGGCCGAAAAAGCCGCCTGCGGCTTGCGCGCATTCGGCAAGCGCTGCGCGATCGGTGAGATCGCAAGGAACGGCCGCGGCCGCGGCGCCGATTTCGCGCCGTGCCGCCTCCAGCTCGGCCTCGCGGCGCGCAACCAGCACGATCTTTGCGCCCGCCTCGGCAAGAGCGCCCGCGATCGCGCGCCCGATGCCTGAGCTGCCGCCGGTGATGAGCGCAACCTTGCCGTCGAGGGAAAAGAGATCGAGCACGCTCATCGAATTGCGGCGTCGCCAGCTACCGACGGTGCGAAGTGGCGCAAAAGCGCGCGATTCGCCCCACGCGGCGAAAAAGAGTTGCTTGTGGGCGACGAAAGCCGCGCGAATTGTGCGAGCAGTTCACGAAAAGCCGCGGTTTTCCTGAGCCGGTATGACTATTGCGAACGCAAGCGGTTGCGTCTCGAACGAACGAGAGCGCCAACAACGGAGGGCGTTGCATGAGAACAAGAGCTTGCATCGTTTGCCTCATTTCCGCGGCCCTGTTTTCGAGTGCCGCGTTTTCGCAGCAAGGTCCGCCGGCAGGCAAGCCTCCGGGCGGCCCTCCACCGAAGGGCGGTGTTCCAGCTGCCGGCGGTCCTCCCGGGCCCGCGGGCCCGGGAGCGGTCGGCGCAGCAGTGCGTGGCGTAACGGCGGGGCCGCTCGTCGGCACTGCGCTCGCCAGCGCGATCGTTGCGGCGATCGCCGGCGCTGCCGACAACGGAACGACCACCACTACGACGACCACGACGACTCGCTAGCGGCTCATTGCGTCACCGGCGCGCCGCCGTCGAACCGCTCGCCGGGAAAGTACTTGGCGAGGCGGTCGTCCGCGGTGCGCGCGTGCGCTTCCATGCCTTCCAGGCGCGAGATGCGCGCGGTGACCTGCGCGACGTCGCGATTGGCTTCGCGCGACATGCGCTGCCAGGTCACGGTCTTGATGAACTTGTGCACCGAGAGGCCGCCGGAATAGCGCGCCGCGCCCTTGGTCGGCAGGATGTGATTGGTGCCCGAGGCCTTGTCGCCGTAGGCCACCGTCGTCTCTTCGCCGAGAAAGAGCGACCCGTAGCAGGTGAGGCGAGCGAGCCACCAGTCCGGGTCGCGCGCCTGCACTTCGAGATGCTCGGCGGCATAACGGTCGGAAACCTGCGCCGCTTCCTCGCGCGTTCCGCAGACGACGGCTTCGCCATAGTCGCGCCACGCGGCGCTGGCTGCATCGCGCGCCGTCGGCGGCAGCTTCTCGATCAGCCCTGGCACGCGGCGCATCACGTCCTCGGCGAGCGCGCGCGAGGTGGTGATGAGCCACGCGGGCGATTCGTGCCCGTGCTCGGCTTGCCCTACGAGGTCGGAGGCGACGATCGCGGCGTCGGCGGAATCGTCCGCGATGATGGCGATCTCGGTCGGGCCGGCGAACACGTCGATCCCGACGCGACCGAAGAGCGCCCGCTTCGCTTCTGCGACGAACTTGTTGCCCGGGCCGACGACGATGTCGGCCGGCTTGCCGGTGAAAAGGCCGTATGCGAGCGACGCGATCGCCTGCACGCCGCCGAGCGTGAGGATCACGTCGGCGCCCGAGACCTTCATGGCATAGAGGATCTGCGGATGGATGCCTTCGCCGCGATACGGGCTGGAAGCGGCGATCACCGTCGGCACGCCGGCGGCCTTGGCGGTGGCGATCGCCATGTAGGCCGAGGCGATGTGCGCGTAGCGGCCGGCCGGCACGTAGCAGCCTGCGACGTTCACCGGGATCAGGCGCTGGCCGGAGACGAGCCCGGGCCGCAGCTCGGTGGAAAACTCCTGCATCGAAGCGCGCTGCGCGAGCGCGAAGCGGCGCACCTGCTCGGTTGCGAACTCGATGTCGCGCTTGACCGAGGCCGGCAGGTCGCGCGTGCGCCGCTCGATTTCGTCCGCGGTGACGACGATTTCGCCCGTCCACTTGTCAAGCTTGTGCGCGTACTCCCGTACCGCTGCCTCGCCGCGTTTCTCGATCGCGGCAAGCATGTCGTCGACCACCTTGCGCGCCGACGCGGTTTCGGTTTCGGGGGTCTTGGCTGCCTTCTTCAGGTATTCCATCGGTCTATTTCCCGTAGATGATTCCCGGGAGCCACAGGGCGATCTCGGGAAAAACGATGACCAATATCAGGCCGAGAAGTTGCAATCCCATGAACTGCAGCATCCCCTTGTAGATGTCGCCGAGCTGCCATTCCGGCACGACGCCCTTCAGGAAATACGCCGAGAGCGCGACGGGCGGAGAAAGCCACGCGGTCTGCAGGTTCACGGCGACCAGGATCCCGAACCAGGCCAGGTTGAATTGCAGCTTCTGCACCAGCGGCAGCAGGAACGGTACGACGATCAGCACGATCGGCACCCACTCGAGCGGCCAGCCGAGAATGAAGATCAGCGCCATGATGATGAAGAGCACCACATAGCGGTTGAGCTCGAGCCCGAGCAGCGCGTCGGTCAGCATCGTCGGCGTACCGAGCCGCGCGAACACGGAGCCGAAGAAGTTCGATGCAGCCACCAGGAACAGGATCAGCACCGAGATCTCGAGCGTCTTCACCAGCGCATCGAAGAGCCGCTTCCAAGTGAGCCGCCGGTACAGAGCCGTGAGCAGGAGCGCTCCGCCGGCCCCGCAGGCCGCACCCTCGGTCGGCGTGGCAAGGCCGAACACGATGCTGCCCAGAGCCGCCATCACCAGCGCCGCGGGCGGCACGAGACCCTGGAAAAACTCCGCCCACAACGCAGCCTTCGAGGTTGCGCGCTCCTCCATCGCCAGGGGCGGGCCGAGCGTCGGGTTGAGCGCGCAGCGCAGCATCGCGTATGCGGTGAACAGCGTCGCGAGCATCACCCCTGGCAGGAGCGCTGCGGCAAAGAGCGTGGTCACCGGGACTTCGAGCACGGGACCCATCACGACCAGCATGATCGACGGCGGAATCAGGATGCCGAGCGTGCCGCCGGCGGCGATCAGTCCAGAGGACAGGCGGACGTCGTACTTCGAACGGATCATCGGCTTCCCCGCCATGATGCCGAGCACGGTGACCGACGCGCCGACGATGCCGGTCGCGGCGGCGAAGATCGTCGCCACGAACATCACCGCCAGATAGAGCGAGCCGCGCACGCCGGCGAGGATCTTCTGCACGGCGTCGAACAGGCGCTCCATCAGGTTCGCCTGCTCCATCATGATGCCCATGAAGACGAAGAGCGGCACCGCGGCGAGTGTCTGCTCCATCATCGTCGCGTTGAATTGCAGCGTCAGGAGGTAGAAGACCAGCTGGCCGAATCCCCAGTAGCCGAAGACGATGCCAAGGAAGATCAGCGTGAACGAGATGGGGAATCCGACGAAGATCCCGCCGAGCATCGCGACCACCATCAGCAGGCCGATGATCTGCGGCGTCATGCGCCCGGCCAGCGCCCCCTGCGGGCGGCGTAGAGGCACTTCAGCAACTCGGAGACGCCCTGCAGCAGCAGGAACGCGAGGCCGATCGGCAGGCAGCTCTTGATCGGCCCCAGCAGCGGCATCCACGAGGTATCCATGCCCCGCTCGGCGCGCTCGACCGAGGTCCAGGCCCAGTTCGACGCCACCCACAGGAAGATGACCAGGCTCGGGAAATAGAACACGATGTAAAGCAGCGCATCGACCTTGCCCTGCGTCTTGACCGACCAGTTGCGGTATAGGAAGTCCGAGCGGATGTGCACGCCGCGATACAGCGCGTATCCGGCGCCGAGCACGAACATTGCGCCGTAGATCATGCGGCTGATGTCGTAGGCCCAGACCGTCGGCGCGGTGAAGGCGTATCGCGCGATCACTTCGTAAAGCATCGCCGCCATCAGCGGGATCGTCAGCCAGCAGACGATCCGGCCGACCCAGCGCGACAAGCCGTCGATGCCGAGGATCGCGAGCGACATCCAGGGAGGCATGTCGGCCGGCAGGCCGCCCGCTTCGTCGGCTCGGCGGTCGGCGATCAGGTCGTCCGTCGGCAGGTCGTTTTCGGCCATGGGATCAGGGCAAAAAGCAAGCGGGCCTGCGGCCCGCTTGCTGGCGACTGCAACGTTTCGATGCGCGCAGCTATTTCTTGGCGGCCGGTTTCTTCGCGAGCTGCGCCGCGTAGGCTGCGCCGAGGCTCGCGTTGGATTTCTGTGCCTGC
Source organism: Burkholderiales bacterium (assembly GCA_036277655.1). Classification (GTDB taxonomy): domain Bacteria; phylum Pseudomonadota; class Gammaproteobacteria; order Burkholderiales; family SG8-39; genus 2-02-FULL-66-14. Next base: position 5,013 of record DASUMM010000222.1, read on the forward strand.
GCCCAGAACGGGATCGCCGTCGCGGCAAACGCCTTCTGGCTGTCCAGCACCTTCTTGAAGAACGGATTCTCCGCCGAATACTTCTCGAACGCCTTCAGCGTCGCTTCGCTGTATTGCTTGAAGTATTCCTGCGGCGTGTCGTGCAGCTGCACGCCGTCCTTCTCGACGAGCTCCTTGAGCGCCTTGCCGTTCTCGTGGATCCGGTAGGCGACGGTCTTCATGAGCGACGCGTTGGCGGCAACTTCCATCGCCTTCTGCTGGTGCGGCGTGAGCTTCTTCCAGACGTCGCCATTGAGATAGAGATCGGCGTTGACGACGACCTGGTGCAGGCCCTGCAAATAATAGTGCTTCATCACGCGCTGGAAGCCGTAGACCTGGTCGGGCTTCGGGCAACACCACTCGGCGCCGTCGAGGACGCCTTTTTCGAGCGCGGGCAGGATGTCGCCGCCGCCCATCGCCACCGCGGCGACGCCGATGTCCTTGTAGATCTGGCCCGGGATGCCCGGCGGCGTACGGAACCGTCGGCCGCGGAAATCGGCCATCGAGTTGATCGGCTTCTTGAACCAGCCGAGCGCTTCGGGGCCAACCGGCTGCAGCATGAAGCCCTTGATGTTGACTTTCATCTCCTTCCAGAGCTGGTCGTAGAGGTCCTTGCCGCCGGCATACAGGTACCAGGACACCCACGAAAAGTTATCCATGCCGAGGCCCGAGCCCGCCGGCGGCGAGCCAAAGAGCGTCGCGGCCGGATGCTTGCCGGACCAGTAGTGCGTCCACGCGAAGCCCGCTTCGATCAGGCCCTTGTCTACCGCGTCGAGGGTGTCGTTCACCGCGACGACGGCGCCCGCCGGCAGCACTTCGAATGTCACGGACTTGTCGGTGAGTTCCTCCACGTCCTTGGCGAACTCCTTCAGCATCGTGACTTCGTCGGCCGAGGTCGGGATCACCGACTGGATCCGGATCTTCACCGACTTGGCCTGCGCCAGCGCGGCATCGGGCGCGAATGCGAACGCAAGCGCCAGCGACGAAATCCCCGCCACCCATCGACAGCGATTCATTGGCTCCTCCTTGGGAAGTGCGTGGTTGGTGTGAAAGCGCTTTCAGACGCTATGCGACGAGGCGTCGCTCAGTCAAGTTGCGGCGCAACAAGCGAACGACTGAAAACGTTTTCAGAGTGGTAAAGTTTCCCGCGCGATGAAGCAGCGCTCGAGCCCCAAGCTGATGGATGTCGCGCGCGCAGCGGGCGTTTCGCTATCGACTGCATCGCGCGCGCTCGCCCAGCCCGCGCTCGTGCGCGAAGTGACACGCGAGCATGTGCGTAACGTCGCCAGCAGGCTCGGGTATCTCCCGCACGGGGCAGCACGAGCGCTCGCCACACGGCGCTCGAAGACGATTGGCGCAGTGTTTCCTCCGGTCGACAATCCGATCTTCGCCTCGGCGACGCATTCGCTCGCGCACGAACTGGCGGCAGCCGGCTACACGCTGCTGCTTGCGACGCACGAGTACGACCCGCAGGTCGAACTCGCCGCGACGCGGGCGCTGCTCGAGCGCGGCGTCGACGGGATGGTGCTGGTGGGCCTCGATCACGCGCCGGCGGCGTACCAGATGCTCGCGCAGTCGGGCGTTCCCTACGACCTGATGTGGTCGCTCGATGCAACGGGATTTCATCATTGCGTCGGCATCGCGCACCGGCTTGCATCGGTGCGCGTCGTCCAGCATCTGCTCGATCTCGGCCACCGCGAATTTGCAGTGATTGCCGGAGTCACCGCGCACAATGACCGCGCGCGCGAGCGGCTGGCCAGCACGCGGGAGGCGCTCGCGGGCCGCGGCATCGAACTGCGCGACCACCGCGTCATCGAATCGGAGTTTTCGGTTCCGCGAGCCCGCAGGGCTTTCGTCGAGCTGCTCGCTCGCGCGCCCGGATTCACTGCGCTCGTCTGCGGCAACGATCTGCTCGCGCTGGGCGCGCTGACCGAAAGCCTCCGGCGCGGCATTCGCGTTCCGGGCGATCTCTCCATCGCGGGATTCGACGACATCGACATGGCCTCCGAGATCACGCCTTCGCTCACCACGGTGCGCGTGCCCGCCGCGGACATCGGACGCCGGGCCGCCGCTCGCATGCTCGAGCGGCTCGCCGGGCGCGAGGTGCCGGCGCGCGAGGAAGTGCCGGTGGAGCTGGTCGTGCGCGAAAGCACCGGACGAGCACCGGCTTGAACGACGCCGACTACGTCGTCATCGGCGCGGGCTCCGCGGGATGCGTGCTCGCGAACCGGCTATCGGCGAATGGAAAGCATCGCGTGCTGCTGCTCGAAGCCGGGCCGCGCGACCGCTCGATCTGGATCCACATGCCGATCGGCTACGGCAAGACGATGTTCCACCCGGTCTACAACTGGGGCTTCTATACCGACCCCGAGGCGACGATGAACGGCCGGCGCATCTACTGGCCGCGCGGACGCGGACTCGGCGGATCGTCTTCGATCAACGGTCTCATCTACGTGCGCGGACAGCCGGAGGATTACGACCACTGGGCGGCGCTCGGCAATCGCGGCTGGGGCTGGAAGGACGTGCTGCCGTATTTCGAGCGCAGCCAGACTGCGGTGTCGAAAATCGGCGCGAAGCACGAGCTGGTGGAAGCGTTCATTCGGGGCGCCAACGAGCTCGGCGTTCGTTCGAACAGCGACTTCAACAGCGGCAAACAGGAAGGCGTCGGCTACTATCAGCTCTTCACGAAGAACGGCTTTCGCTCGAGCAGCGCGACCGCGTATCTGCGGCCTGCGCGAGGACGCGAGAACCTGCGCATCGAGACGAACGCGCATGCGACGCGAATTTCGTTCGAAGGCACGCGCGCAATCGGCGTGAAGTATCGGCAGGGCGGCGTCGAAAAGGAAGCGCGCGCCGAACGCGAGGTGGTTCTTTCTGCCGGTGCGATCCAGAGTCCGCAGCTGCTGCAGCTCTCGGGCGTCGGGCCCGCTTCGCTGCTGGAGAAGTTCGACATTCCGGCGGTGTGCGACCTGCCGGGGGTCGGCGAGAATCTGCAGGATCACTTGCAGCTGCGCGTGATGTACAAGTGCACCAGGCCGATCACGACGAACGACGATCTCGCGAGCTGGTGGCGCAGCATGAAGATCGGCATGCAGTGGGTCTTCACGCGCACCGGCCCACTCGCGATTGGCATCAACCAGGGTGCGCTCTTCACTCGCGTGCTGCCGGAATCGAAGACGCCGGACGTGCAGTTTCACGTGGCGACGCTTTCGGCCGAGCTCGCCGGCGCCAAGCCGCATCCGTGGCCAGGCTTCACGCTGTCGGTCTGCCAGCTGCGGCCGGAGTCTCGGGGCAGGGTGCGGATTCGTTCGACCGATCCGTTCGAACCGCCTTCGATGCAGCCGAATTATCTGTCGAGCGAGCTCGATCGGCGTTGTGCGATCGCCGGCGTCAGGCTCGCGCGCACGCTCGCTTCGACGAACGCAATGAAGCGTTATGTCGCCGAGGAGTACCGCCCGGGCGCCGCCGCGACGTCCGAGGCCGAGCTACTTGAGTTTGCCCGCAACTTCGGTGCGACGATCTTCCATCCATCCGGGACGTGCAAGATGGGAAGCGATCCGCTGGCCGTCGTCGACGATCAATTGCGCGTGCGGGGGTTGGAAAACCTGCGCGTAGTCGATTGCTCGATCATGCCGTCGCTTGTTTCTGGCAACACGCACGCGCCGGTGGTGATGATCGCCGAGAAGGCGTCGGATCTGATCCTGGCTGAGTGATACCTTCCCTGAAAGGAAAGCGAGCGCATGGACGCCACTTCCGCCTATACCCCGCCGAAAGTCTGGACCTGGGCCAAACCCAGCGGCGGCCGCTTTGAAAAGATCAACCGCCCGGTCGCCGGCTCGACCCACGAGCGGGCTCTGCCTGTGGGGAAGCATCCGCTCCAGCTCTACTCGCTCGCCACGCCCAACGGCGTGAAGGTGACGGTGATGCTCGAGGAGCTTCTCTCCCTCGGGCATCAGGCGGCGGAATACGACGCCTGGCCAATAAGGATCAATGACGGCGAGCAGTTTGGCAGCGGCTTCGTCGCGCTCAATCCAAATTCGAAGATCCCGGCGCTGCTTGACCGCAGCGGCCCCGAGCCGATTCGCGTCTTCGAATCGGGCGCGATCCTGATGTACCTCTCGGAGAAGTTTGGCGGAGCGTTTCTGCCGACCGCGCATCCTGCGCGTGCCGAATGCCTGTCTTGGCTGTTCTGGCAGATGGGCGCGGCGCCTTTCCTCGGCGGTGGCTTTGGGCATTTCTACGCTTATGCGCCTACGAAGATCGAATATGCGATCGATCGCTACGCGATGGAAGTGAAGCGGCAGATGGACGTGCTGAATCAACGGCTCGCCGACACCCGGTATCTCGCAGGCGACGAATACACGCTCGCCGACATTGCCGTGTGGCCGTGGTACGGCGCGCTCGCCAAGGGGCTGCTGTATAACTCCGGCGACTTTTTGCAGGTCAACGAATACACGCATGTGCGCCGCTGGACCGACGAGATCGCCCAGCGTCCGGCGGTGAAGCGCGGCCGCATGGTCAACCGCACTTGGGGCGACCCGAGCAGCCAGCTGCACGAGCGCCACGACGCGGGGGACTTCGATACGAGGACGCAGGATAAGGTGGGCGCCAAATGATCACGTTCTACGACTGCTCCAGCGCACCCAGCCCCCGCCGCGCGCGAATTCTGCTGGCCGAGAAGGGCATCCCTCACGAGACGGTCCAGGTGGATCTGCGGAACGGCGAGCAGCTCGGCGAGACCTACCGGAAGATCAATCCGCAATGCACGGTGCCGGCACTCCGAACGGAGGAGGGCGTGATCCTTGCCGACAACGCGGCGATCACCGCCTGGGCGGAAGCGCAGTACCCGAATCCGCCGGTGCTCGGCACGACGCCGCTCGAGAAGGCGGAGATCGCGAGTTGGAACTGGCGCGTCGAATTCGAGGGGCTGCTCGCGATCGCTGAAACGATGCGTAACACCTCCCCGGCGATGGCCAACCGCGCGCTTGCCGGACCCGTCAACTATGCGCAGATCCCGGAGCTGGGCAGGCGGGGCCTCGAGCGAGTGCGGCGGTTTTTCGTTGTGCTCAACGAGCGCCTGGACGGACGGGATTACGTCGCCGCGAACGGTTTCAGCGTCGCGGACATCACTGCTGCGGTGGCGGTCGACTTTGCGCGGATCGTGAAAGTGAAGCCGGGAGAGGAGCATCCGCACCTGATGCGATGGCGCACGAGGATGGCGGAGCGACCTGCAATGGCGCTTTGAGCCAGCGACCCGCGCTGGTAAGGCGCATATTCCCCGCCATACAAGGCGCCGCGAGGCTGACCCTGCGCCGCCGGGAATCAAGCGCTTCGGCAGCGGTCTGATTCTTTCCGCATCCGAACGAAAGACTCCATGCCATTTCGCCTCGCTCTCGTATTTTTCCTGTCGTTCCTTTACGGCACGTCGAGCGCAGCAGGCGGCGCGCCGGCCGCAGGCGCCGCAACCAACGCGCCTTCGCTCACGCGAACCGTCGTCCTGCAAAACCTCGACATGCCCTGGGATCTGGCGTTCACTCCCGACGGAACGATGCTCTTCACCGAGAAATGCCGCGGTCTTTCGGTGCGGTTGCCGAACGGTAGCGTGCACCGGCTCTTCGGAACGAAGGGCGCAGCGGTGCCTGCCGAAGATCTCCTTTGCGAAGGCCAGAGCGGGGCGCAGGGCATTGCGGTCGACCCGGATTTCGCAAGCAACCGCACCGTCTATCTCTTCATGAGTTCGAACCTTGGCGGAGCGGCTGCCAATCGAGTGGTGCGCCTGGTGGTCGACACGGGCTACCAGACGGTGGCGCAGCGCCAGGACATCGTGCCCGACATTCCGTACAAGCGTGCGGCGACGCAAGTCGGGCGACCCGGCGCGCATAACGGTGGTCGCCTGCGCTTCGGCGCGGACCGCTTTCTCTACGTAACGACCGGCGACAATCACAACCCGACGCTGCCGCAGGATTTGAAAGCGCTCGGCGGCAAGGTGCTGCGCATCGATCGCGACGGCAAGCCGGCACCGGGCAACAACACGCCGGCGGGCGGCGATCCGCGCATCTTCACCTACGGTCACCGCAACGTGCAGGGGATCGACTTTCGCCCCGGGACCGGCCAGCCGTTCGTAGCCGAGCATGGTCCGAACCACACCGACGAGGTGACGCCGCTCGTTGCGGGCGGAAATGCAGGCTGGGATCCGCAGAACCGGCCGAATCTCACCTGCCCCGGCGGCTACTGCGGCTACGCCGGCAATCCGCAGACGATGCCGATGACCGATACCGAACGCTTTCCGAATGCGATGCGCCCGAGCTGGAACAACGACCAAAGGTCCGACGGCATCGGCCCGGCAACATTCCTCCAGGGGCCGGCGTGGCAGGCATGGAACGGCGCGCTGGCAGTCGGCTTCATGCGCGGCACGCGCGTCGAAGTCCTCCTGCTGGACGACAAAGGCATGACCGTGAACCGCTCGCGGATGGAGCTGCCCCGCAATCGCATGCGATCGCTGGTGCGCGGCCCGAAGAACGATCTCTACGTCGTCGTCGACGAGGGCGAGATCTGGAGGGTGGCGCCGAAGGGCGGCTGACCGGTACGCTTCGGCCTCTCAGACGCCAACCGGAGCCGCAAATGACCGACGCAAGCCGCATCACCGGGCACTACAGCAGCGGCGACCTGATCGAGCGCCTGCGCAAGTCGCTCGCGGAGGACGGCGCCGACCCGGAGCGGCCGACCATGGAAGCGCTCGCGCCGTACGACCACTTCCACGGCCGCGGCATCGAAGCGACCGACGAGATGGCCCGCTCGCTCCATGTGCGCGCTTCCGATCGCCTGCTCGATGTCGGCAGCGGCATCGGCGGCCCGGCGCGCTACCTCGCCCGGCGCTTCGGCTGCCGCGTGAGTGGAATCGACCTGACGCCGGAATTCTGTGAGGTCGCGCGCGAGTTGACACGCGCGCTCGGCCTCGAGGACCGGGTCGAGTTTCACGTCGGCGACGCGCTCGCGATGCCGTTCGCCGATGCGAGCTTCGACGGCGCCTATTCGATGAACGTGTCGATGAACATCGCCGACAAGCCGGCGCTCTATCGCGAGATCCAGCGGGTGCTGAAGCCCGGCGGCTGGCTGGTGCTCTCCGAGATCGCGCAGGGGCCGGGAGGCGCGCCGCAATATCCGACGCCGTGGGCGCGCACCGCGGAGGCGAGCTTTCTCGCGACGCGCGAGGACACGGAGCGCGCGCTGCGCGAAGACGGCTTCGATACCGTGCAATCGCGCAGCACGCGCGCGCAGGCGCTCGCGTTCAGCGAGCGCAGCCGCGAGGCGGTCGCGCGCGGCGAAAAGCCGCCACATCGCGCGGTGCAGTTGATCCACGGCGAGCTGGCGAAACAGGCGATGGCAAACATGGCCCGCGGCACCGAGGCGCATGCGCTCGAGCCGATCGAGATCCTGTGCCGCAAGAAGGGACCGTCATGACCGAAGGCAAAGGGGTGGCGATCGTCACCGGTTCCGGCTCCGGACTGGGCGCCGCAATCGCGCGCCGGCTGGCCGCGGAAAAATACGCAATCGGCCTGATCGATCTCGACCTGAAAGCGGCGCAGGAAGTTGCGCGCTCGATCGGCAAGGAAGCGCAGGCGTTCGCCGCCGACACGAGCAAGGCGTCCGAATTCAATGCCGCCGTCACGGCCGCCGTCGCGGCGCTCGGGCCGCTTGCGGTGATGGTGAACAACGCCGGCATCCTCGACGGCTATTTCGACGTCGATGAGATGGACGAAGCGCTGTGGCGGCGCGTGCTCGACATCGATCTCACCGGCACGTTCCTCGGATGCAAGCGCGCGCTCGCCGAGATGCTGCCGCGCGGTCGCGGCGCGATCGTCAACATGGCGTCGGTGGCCGGCCTGAACGGCACCGGAGGAGGAGCGGCCTACATCGCGGCGAAGCACGGCGTGGTGGGCCTCACGCGCCAGATGGCGGTGCGATACGCGCCGCGCGGAATCCGCGTCAACTGCGTCTGCCCGGGCGCGATCCCGACCAACCTGCGGCGCAACTCGCAGCAGATTCTCGGTCCGGATGTGCCGGACATGAGCGGGCGGGGCGTGGCGGTGAACGAAGACCAGGTGCGCGCGCTCGTCCCGGCCGGAGTGCGCGGCACGGTCGAGGACGTTGCGAACGCCGTGGCGTTCCTCGTCTCGGACGCGGCCGCCTACATCCACGGCCACACGCTCGTCGTCGACGGCGGCTGGCGCGCGAAGTAGCTGCCGCTTCAGGCCGCCCGCAACCCGAGAATCTGCCGCGCCTCCGCCGGCTTCGCCGGCCGGCGGCCGAAGCGCTCGCACGCATCGACCACTTTCTTCACCAGCTCGGCGTTGCTGGCGGCGAGCCGGTCGGGCGCGATCTTCAGGTTGTCTTCCAGCCCGGTGCGCACATGCCCGCCGGTTTCCATGCACCACTGGTTCACTTCCCACTGGAAGCGTCCGGTGCCTGCGGCGACCCAGGTCGCGTTCGGCAGTACTTCCTTGAGCTCGGCACGCAGGAAATCGAAGATCGAGCGGCGGGCCGGCATTGCGTTCTGGATGCCCATCACGAACTGCACGTGCGGCGGGTCCTTGAGCAACCCCTTTTTCACGAGATTCGCCGCGTTGTAGAGCATCGCGAGGTCGAACACCTCCACCTCGGGCTTGATGTCGTTCTCCAGCATCGTCTTCGCCAGGCCTTCGACGAAGTCGGGCGGATTTTCGTAGATGTTGGTGGGGAAGTTGACCGAGCCGGTGGCAAGCGAGGCCATGTCGGGCTTCAGATACAGCATCGCGCCGCGCTTCGATTGCTCGCGGCCGCGCCCACCGGTCGAGAACTGCACGATCATCCCGGGGCAGTGCTTGCGCACGCCCTCCTGCACCAGACCGTACATGTCGGGATCCGATCCGGGCGATTCGTCCGGATTGCGAACGTGGATGTGCACGAGCGATGCGCCGGCCTCGAACGCTTCGTGCGTGGACTCGATCTGCTCCGCGGGCGTGACCGGGACGGCCGGATTGTCCTTCTTCTTCGGCACTGCGCCGGTGATGGCCACCGTGATGATGACGGGCTGGGTCATGCGCTACCTCGCGAAAATTCTCAAGAAAAAGAAACGGACGGTGTCGATTATTGCCACCATTTCCCGAGCCGTGCAATGATGCAGGCGCCCGAAGCGTTCGGCCCGGATGCGAAAAGACAA
>DASUMM010000223.1:0-3802 GCA_036277655.1 Burkholderiales bacterium
CTTCATGCACGCGCCGAAGCTGGTCGAGCGTGGCCACCTCTACGTCGCGCAGCCGCCGCTCTACAAGGTCGAGGTTCCCTCGCAGGGCAAGGGCAAGCCGGCGCGGCGGCTGTATTGCCTGGACGACGACGAACTCGAGGAAACGCTGCGCGCCCTGCGCAAGGAAAAGGTGAAGGAGGGCTCCTGGGAGATCGCGCGCTTCAAGGGCCTGGGCGAGATGAGCCCGGAGCAGTTGTGGGAGACCACGATGAATCCGGATACGCGGCGCCTGGTGCGGATGCAGCTCGATCCGGCGCAACTGAAAAAAGCGCGCGCGACGTTCGAGCTGCTGATGGATTCGGGCGAGGCCGAAGGGCGGCGCAACTGGATGCGCGAGCACTGGAAGACCGTGGAGGCGGACGTCTAGAGGGAGCGAGCGGCGTGGCGGCGAAGAAAAAAAAGCAGAAACCGGCGTGGGAACGCGGCTATAACGGACATGTCTACTGGCTGGGAAAGCGAAAGCTCGGAAAAGTGACTCTGCAGGCACGCGACGCGAGGCATCGGTACACCTGGGAGGCGGGCGGCCGCGCTGGCGCGGCGGACGACCTGGTTGCCGCCAAGCGCGCCGTCGAGATGCACGTCGAGATGGCGGACCGGCAGCTCGATCTCTTTCCGTGACGCGCACCCTCCTCGGGCTGATCACGTGGTTTGCTGCTTGTGCCGCGCACGCGCAGGTGGAGTGCCGCACGAATCCGCAAAGCCCGGAGCTGCAGTTCTCGGCGCGGGCGGGCGGCAAAACCCTTGAATTTCGGAGCCGCGCTGGCGGCGTGTGCGTCCTGACGCTCGATTGCACGCTGCGCGGCTCGCCGGAGGCGATCGATTACTTCGTCATGCCGCAGCGCGCCGGCGACCCGCCGGCGGTGTGGGACATCCGCAGCGCCCGCTTTCGCTTCGTCGAAGGCGGCGAGCAGAGCTGCAACGTAACGGCGACCTCCGAGCCGCGGCCGCCGCTCGCAGAGCCGCCCCCTTTCATCCGCAGGCCGAAGAAGAACTGAGGCTCCCATGGACGATACCCAGACCCTCGATCTTTTCGCGCCGGAGAACGGCGACGATGCTTCGCCGATCGAGCGCCACGCCGCGCAGGCCTACCTCGGCTATGCCGTCTCCACCGTCAAGGCGCGCGCACTGCCGGAGATCGCCGACGGCCTGAAGCCGGTACAGCGCCGCATCCTGTATGCGATGGGCGACGCGAATGCCACCGGCTTCGTGAAATGCGCGCGGTATGTCGGCGAGGTGCTCGGCAAGTACCACCCGCACGGAGACAGCTCGACGTACGAAGCGCTCGTGCATCTGGCGCAGCCGTTCTCGATGCGCTATCCGCTGATCGACGGCCAGGGTAATTTCGGCTCGCGCGATGGCGATTCTGCGGCGGCGTACCGTTACACCGAGGCAAAGCTTTCGCGTTACGCCGAGCTGATGCTCGCCGAGATCGGCGAAGGCACCGTCGACTTCATCAAGAACTACGACGGCAAGTTCGACGAGCCGGTGCTGCTGCCCGCGCGGCTGCCGTTCGGCCTGCTGAATGGCTCGTTCGGCATTCCGGTCGGATTCTCGACGCGCATCCCGTCGCATAACCTGAAGGAGGTTGCGCAGGCTGCGGCGCACGTGATCCGCAATCCGCGCGCGAAACTCGAGGAGATCCTGGAGATCCTGCCGGGACCGGACTTCCCCGGCGGGGGTCAGATCATTTCACCGGCGGAGGAGCTGCGGCAGGCGTACGAAACCGGTCGCGGCTCGATTGCGATGCGCGCGCGCTGGACGATCGAGACGCTCGCGCGGGGACAGTGGCGCATCGCGGTCACCGAGTTGCCGCACGGAGTTTCCTGCCGTCAGGTGCTGGAAGAGATCGAGGCGCTCGTCAACCCCAAGGCGGCGGCGGGCAAGAAGGAGATCTCGCAGGAGCAGCGGCGGCTCAAGCAGTTCGTGCTCGACCAGGTGGAGGCGGTGCGCGACGAATCCGATCGCAAGTCGCGGCTGCGCCTGGTGATCGAGCCGCGCAGCTCGCGCCAGTCGGCGGAAGAGACGATGAAGGCGCTGCTGGTTCACACCAGCCTCGAGACGCGCGTGCCGGTCAACCTCACGTGGCTCGGCCTCGACGGTCTGCCGGAAACCAAGGGCCTGGTCGATGTGCTGCGCGAGTGGGGCGAGTTTCGCATCGCGACCGTGCGCCGGCGCACGCAGCATCGCCTCGACAAGTGCGAGGAACGCCTGCACATCGTGCAGGGGCGGCTTTCCGCTTTCGCGAAGATCGACGACATCCTCAAGGTCATCCGGTCGTCGGAAGACCAGCCCGAAGCGAAGCAGAAGCTGCGCGAGAAGTGGCGCTTCTCGGAACGGCAGGCCGAGGATATCGTCAACCTGAGGCTCGGCCAGCTCACCAGGCTGGACGGCGTGAAGCTGAATGGCGAGAGAAAGGAACTGGAAACCGAGCGCGGTGCGCTGAAGGCGATCCTCTCGAACGAGAAAGCGCTGCGCAAGCTGGTGATCGACGAGCTTGCTGCCGATGCCAGGACCTACGGAGATGAGCGGCGCACGCTGATCAAGAGCGAGGAGCGCGCCGCGATCGAGCGCACCGTGGTCGAGGAGCCGATCACGGTGATCCTGTCGAAGAAAGGCTGGGTGCGCTCGCGCACCGGCCACGGCATCGACATGTCGGGCGTGAACTTCAAGGACGGCGACGCACGCTACCTCGAGATCGAATGCAAGACCACCGATGCATTGACGGTGCTGTCCTCCGGCGGCAAGTGCTTCACGCTCGACGCAGCGGCGCTACCTTCCGGGCGCGGCGACGGTGCGCCGGTGAACACGCTCGTCAACTCCGGCTCCGACGAAATCGTCTGGATCGGCACTGGCAGCCCGGACACCGCGCTGCTCGTTGCCAATGGCGCCGGCTATGGGTTCCTCTGCAAACTCGGCGATTTGTCGACGAAAACCCGCCAGGGCAAGGACTTCATGTCGGTGCCGGAAGGCGCGAAGGCGATGCCTCCCGTGCCGATCGGCGATGCGAGGTCCATCGCCGCGCTTTCCTCGGACGCACGTTTGCTTGTCTTCCCGCGCGAGGAGGTTCCGGCGCGGCCGAACGGCGGCGTCGGCGTCCAGCTGATCGCGCTGCCGGAGGGCGTGACGCTTGCATCGCTCGCCGCGACCGACGGCAAGTCACTCGTCGCATCGGGAGTGCGTCGCAAGAACCGCGCGGTCGAGATCCTCGATACCGCGCAAATCGACGAACACGCAGGCAAGCGAGCGCAGCGCGGCAAGGTCTGCGACATCGGCTTCCGGCCCGACCGGCTCGGCAGCTGAGGACAAGCGCGCGAGGCAGCCTTGCGCGCGCCTCCCTGGGTCGTCGCGATCCTGCCTCCGGCGATCATTTTCGTCGTCGCAGCGCTCGCCTTTGCCTATGGCCCGGGCTTGCCGCCTTCGCTCACTGGCCTGAAGGAATTGGGGCCATACGCGATTCCCGCTATGGCGGCCGGCGTCGCATTCTGGTTCAACCGCGGGCGCGCGTTCCTGCTCGCCGCGTCCCTGCTGCTCGCCTACGCGGCGTTTCGATTCGCGCTCGATCACCCGGCCTCGCGATTCGCGCCGGTCGCGGTGTACACGGCGATCGTCCTCTTCGTGCCGGCGAACGCCGTCGTTGCGCTGCTCGCACCCGAGCGCGGCGTCTCGCACCACTACAACTACCGCTGGCTGCTGGTGTTCCTCGCCGAGATCGTGCTCGTGGCATGGGTTGCGAGCGCAGGCAAGAGCGCGCTCTCGGGCGGCA
>DASUMM010000224.1:0-7350 GCA_036277655.1 Burkholderiales bacterium
GGCCAAGCTCATCCTTATCCCCAATCAGAAAGATCTTCTCGCTCTTCAACACCGAGCGCAGGAAGTGATGCCTTGCCTTGAGTTTGGCGCGGAAATCCGCCGGTGCGTAAACCGAAGGGTTGACTTCCCGGCCGACCGTCTGCTGCGCTTTGCCCAGCGCATCGGAAACCTCGGCGAAGGACGCATCCCCGATCACCATGACGTCCACGTCGCTCGTCCGATGATCCGTGCCTTTGGCGGTCGAGCCATAGATGAATGCCATGCGGACGCGGTCGGCTAGTGGGGCAAGGGCGGCTCGCAGCACATCCGCTACGCCGGTGGTTTTGACCACCAGACTGCGCAGCTCCGAATAGACGGGATTTTCCGCGTTCGCCTGGTAGTAGACCTGTCGGCCGCGCACCGTTCGGCGCACAACTCCGGCACGCGCAAGAAACTCGAGTTCGCGCTGCACCGCGCCCCTGCCGAGTCCCGCGAGCTGGATCAGGCTTTCTTGCAGGTGTTCCTGCTCTGCCCGGCCGTACAGAAGGCGGAGCAGCGTTTGCCGCGTTTTGCCGAAAAGCGAGGAGGCTCCACCTGCGAGGACGTTTTGTCTACCCATATCGGGTAGCACAATACCCTATATGGGTAGCTTACCGCAACCGGAAGACCTACTTCACCGGCTTGATCTTGCTCGAATAGGCGTTGGTGAAGACGTCGGCCGCTTTCACCGGCTTGTCAGGCTTGTTCTGCGCGAACGTGATGTCGATCGTGCGCTGCATCAGGTCTTGCTCGATCCAGCCGATGCCGTGCTGGCGCGAGCGCTCGGTGATGCACAGGTCGTAGATCTGCGGCGTGGTCGCGAGCAGCGCATCGCGATCGAGCCCCGGCACCGCGGCAACCATCGCGTCGATCGCCTCTGCGGGGTTCGCGTGCGCGTCGCGCCAGCCCTTGTGCGTCGCGCGCAGGAAGCGCTCGATCAGCTTCGGGTTCTTCTTTTCGAGCTCGGTGTTGACGAAGTAGGTATGGCCGTAGATCGGCAGCCCGTAGTTCGCCCACAGCAGGTGACCGACCTGTCCCTTGCCGAGCACTTTTTCCCAGATCGCATAGCTCGTGTACAGATCGAACGCGACGTCGACTTCGCCCGCCGCGACGATCGCCTGCTTGCCTTCGGGCTTCACGTTGACAAGTGTGACCGCGGCCGGGTCGAGCTTGTTCAGCGCCGCAAAAGCCGGCCACAGCACGCGGTGCGAATCGGCAGGCGGCACCGCGATCTTCTTGCCGATGAGGTCCTGCGGCTTCTGGATGTTCGCGCTCTTCTTGAAAAAGGCGTTGTTGCCGGCCTTGTCGAAGACGACCGCGACCATTCTCAGGTCCGCCCCCTTGGAGATCGCGGTGATCACGGTCGGTGCGTCCGAAATGCCGAGATCGGCCTGCTTCAGGTCGACTTTCTTCGCGCTGTCGGCGGAGCCGGAGCCGCGCACGATCGTGAGGTCGAGCCCTTCTTCCTTGTAGTAGCCTTTTTTGAGCGCCAGGTAGATCGGCGAGTGGTCGGCGAGCTGGAACCAGTTGAGCTGCAGCGTGAACTTGTCCTGCGCGAGCGCGGGCAACGCAACCGCAAAGGAAAGTGCGGCGATGAGTCTGAGCATGGTTTTCTCCTCTGGGGAAATCAGTTGGTGGCGTCGGCCCGGTACGCCCAGGGCGCGACCAGCTGCTCGACGGCAACCACGATGCCATAGAGTACCAGCCCGAGCACCGAGATCAGGATCAGCGACGCGAAGATCGACGGCGTCTCGAGCGTGACGCCGCCGGCGATGATCAGCGCCCCGAGGCCGCGCTCGGAGGCGACGAACTCACCGACGATGGCGCCGATCACGCTCATGGTCGCGTTCAGCTTCAGGCCGGTGAAGATGTAGGGCACCGCGTTCGGGAAGCGGATCTTCTGGAACACCTGCCAGCGGCTTGCGCGTAGCGTGCGAACGAGGTCGAGCATCTCGGGTTCGGCGGTGGCAAGGCCGACGGCGGTATTGACCACCATTGGGAAAAACGCGATCGTGGTGCCGATCACGATGTTCGGCCACACGCCATAGCCGAGCCAGATGACGAAGAGCGGCGCCAGCGCGATCTTCGGCAGGGTGTTGAAAAGCACGAGCACCGGCATGATCGAGCGCATCAGCATGTCGTTCCAGACGATCACCACCGCCAGTGCGATCCCGAGCACCGCCGAGAGCACGAACGCGCCGAGCACCGCGTAGAGCGTGGCGAGAAAGTTCGCCGTCCACTGGTAGTTCGGCCGGAAGTACGCCTTCACCGCGGCGCTCGGGGACGGCAGGATGTATTCCTTCACCCCGCCCAGGTCGACTGCGAGCTGCCACAGCGCCAGCAGGCCGAGCATCACGAGCACGCTCGGCACGTAGTAGGCGATCGCCTGGGCTGCGCGCGCTTGACTCGTCATCGGGACCCCGCAGAGAATGAATCTAACGAACCGGTTAAATCATGGGACGGCATTCCAGCGCAGTCAAGCTCGGGATCGTTGCGCTCGAATTTTTCGAGCGCGACGTGCGGTTGCGCATGCCGTTTCGCTTCGGCGTGGTCACGCTCACCGAGTCGCCGCAGGCGTTCGTGCGCGCGCGCATCCGCACCGCGGATGGCCGCGAGGCCGAGGGCGCCGCGGCGGAGCTGCTGGCGCCGAAGTGGTTCGACAAGAACCCGGCCCTCTCGAACGAGGACAACTACGAGCAACTGCGCGCTTCGCTCCGCTCGGCGCGCGAGCGTTATCTCGCGCACGGGGAGCGAACCGCCTGGCAGCATTCCTCGCCCGGCAGGGGGCTGGTGTACAACTACGGCCCGGCGTTGATCGACCGCGCGGTGCTCGATGCCCTGCTGCGTGCGCACGAGGTCTCGTTCTACCAGGCGGTGCAGCACAACCTGATCGGCGCCGAGCCGTTCGAGGGCATCGATCTGCCGGCGTTCCTGGCGCGGCTGAACCCGCTCGCAAGGATCGCTGCCCGCCATACCGTTGGCCTCGTCGATCCGATCACCCCAACCGATGTGAAGACGCGAGTCGGCGATGGGTTGCCCGAAACGCTCGACGAAGTCATCGCTCGCTACGGACATCGCTGGTTCAAGCTGAAAGTGGGCGGCAATGCCGCCGCCGACGTCGAGCGGCTGGCGGCGATCGCCGCGGTGCTCGATCGCATTCCCGAGCCATATCGCGTTTCGCTCGACGGCAACGAGCAGTACGACGACATCGCCGGCGTGATCGAGTTGTGGCGGCGAATGAGCGAGGACAAGCGCCTCGCGCGATTGGTTGCGAGCATTGCGTTCATCGAGCAGCCGGTGAAGCGCTCGGCGGCGCTCGAGCGGCGCATCGAGGGAATCGCGAAGCCGGTGATCATCGACGAATCGGACGAATCGCTCGATGCCTTTCCGCGGGCAAGGGCGCTCGGATATCGCGGCGTGTCCTCGAAGACCTGCAAGGGCTTGTACAAGTCAATGATCAACGCCGCGCGCTGCGTCTCGTGGAACGAGGAAAAGGGGTCAGGCCCCTTTTTCCTCACTGGCGAAGACCTGACGATCCAGCCCGGGCTTGCGCTGCAGCAGGACCTGGCGCTGGTATCGCTGCTTGGAATCTCCCACGTCGAGCGTAACGGCCATCATTACGTGAACGGCATGGCAGACTTGCCAGCGCACGAGCAGCAAGCCTTTCTCGCCGCGCACTCGGACCTGTACGAGCGAAGCCACGGCGCGGTGCGCGTGCGGATCGAGCGCGGCGAGCTTTCGATCGGCTCGCTCGATTGCCCGGGCTACGCGAGCCGCGCCATGCCGGACTGGAAATCGATGAAGGAGATGCCCGCATGAGCTTTCGCGTCCTCGGCGCGAACCACACCAGCTTCACCGTCTCGAGCCTGGATCGCACCTTGCCGTTCTTCACCGACTGCCTCGGCTTCCAGCTCGTCTCGCGTGCGCCGCGCGATCCGGCGATCATCCGCAAGGTGACTGGCGTCGAGGGCGCCGAAATGGAGATCGCGTTCGTGCGCGGTCCCGGACAGATGGTCGAGCTGATCGAATACAAGGCACCGGCCTCCAGAGGTCACGTGGATGCGCGGCCGTGCGATGCCGGGTTCGCGCATCTCGCGCTCGACGTGGACGATGTCGATGCAGCGGTCGCCGCGGCGGCGACGTACCAGGTGAAGGCGATCCATCCGCCGGTCGCCATCGACCAGGGCCCGAACAAGGGCAAGAAGGTCGTCTACCTGCGCGACCCCGACGGCGTCACTTTCGAATTCATCGGGAAATAGCCAATGGCCGAGAAACGCATTGGCATCCTGATGCATGGCGTCACCGGGCGCATGGGCACCAACCAGCACTTAGTGCGCTCGATCCTCGAGATTCGCAAGCAGGGCGGCGTCCAACTTGCCGATGGCACGCGCCTGATGCCCGACCCGATGCTGATCGGGCGCAATGCGGGGAAGGTCGAGGAGCTTGCAAAACAACATGGGGTCGAGCGCTGGACGACGGACCTTGACGAAGCGCTCGCCAGCCCCGCGGACGGCATCTTCTTCGATGCGGCTTCGACGCAGTTGCGGCCGAAGCTTCTCAAGCAGGCCATTCGCGCCGGCAAGCATGTGTACTGCGAAAAGCCGGTAGCCACCACGCTCGCCGAGGCGCTCGATCTCTACCGTGCGGCGAAGAAGGCACGCATCAAGCACGGCGTCGTGCAGGACAAGCTGTGGCTCCCGGGGCTGCTGAAGCTCGCGCAGCTCCGCGACGAAGGATTCTTCGGCAAGATCCTGTCCGTACGCGGCGAATTCGGTTACTGGGTCTTCGAAGGTGACCCGGCCACCGGCGGGCCGCCCGCGCAGCGCCCCTCGTGGAATTACCGCAGCGAGGACGGCGGCGGCATCATCCTCGACATGCTGTGCCACTGGCGTTACGTGCTCGACAACCTGTTCGGCGAGGTGAAGGCCGTTTCGTGCCTGGGCGCGACGCACATCCCGTTTCGCTGGGACGAAGCGAGGAAGAAATACAAGGCGACCGCAGACGACGCCGCCTATGCGACGTTCGAGCTGGCAGGGGGCGTGGTTGCCCATTTCAATTCCTCGTGGACGGTGCGCGTGCGACGCGATGACCTCCTCACCTTGCAGGTCGATGGCACGCAAGGGAGCGCAGTCGCCGGCTTGAGGAACTGCCTCGTGCAGTCGCGCAGCGACACGCCCAAGCCCGTGTGGAACCCGGACATTGCGCAGCCGATCGACTTCTATGCCGGCTGGCGCGAGGTGCCGGGCGACGATTACGAAAACGCGTTCAAGGTGCAGTGGGAACTGTTCCTCAGGCACGTCGCCGGCGAAGGGAAGTTTCGCTGGAACCTGTTCGAGGGCGCGAAGGGCGTGCAGCTTGCGGAGCTTGGTCTCAAAAGCTGGAAGCAGCGCAAATGGCTGGAAGTGCCGAAGCTCAAGCGCTGACGACGCGGGCGCTTTCGCCCGCCTTCGGCCTGGAAGCGCACGGCTTCGATCTCTCCGAGCCGCTCTCGGAGGAGCAGTTTCGCGACATCGAGGCGACGTTCTTCGCCGGCCAAGTGCTCGTTTTCCGTGCGCAGTACCTGACTGCGCCGCAGTTTCTTGCGTTCGCGCGCCGTTTCGGGCCGCCCGAGCCGCATGTGATCGATCAGTTCCATCATCCCGAGCACGCCGACATCCTGATCCTTTCCAACCGCCGCAAGGCGAACGGCGAACCGGCCGGCCTCGCCGACGCCGGGACCTACTTCCACACCGACTACTCGTACCTCGAGGTGCCGGCGCGCTGCACCACGCTCTACTCGATCGAGGTGCCGGAGACGGGCGGCGACACGCTCTTTGCCAACCAGTACGCCGCCTACGATGACCTGCCCGAGGCGACCAAACGCCGCATCGACCCGCTCGTCGCGCTGCATCACTACGGCAACCGCGACGAACTGGACGAGCGCTCGCGCAGCGTGGCCTCGGTGCTGAACGAAGAGCAGAAGTTGAAGGTGCGCTGGGTACGGCACCCGCTTGTTCGCCGGCACCCGGTCACCGGCCGCAAGGCACTCTATGCCGTCTCCGGCAGCTCGTTCGGCATCGAGGGGATGGCCGAAGCCGAAGCCCTTGCGCTGCTCGGCGAACTGAAGCAGCATGCGACGCGAAGCCGTTATCAGTTGCGCCTGCAGTACGGGGTCGGGGACGTCGTCCTCTGGGACAACGCGTCGCTGCTGCATTCGGCGACGCTCACCGATCCGGACGATCCGCGCACGCTGTGGCGCATCACCATCAAGGAAACGAGGAGAAGCTCATGAAAGGAAGATTGCTGGTTGCCGCGTTCGCTGCGGCATGCGCGCTGCCGGCGGCGGCGCAGGTCACGCTGCACGGCGCTTCGCAGTTCAACGACGATCACGCGTTCACCAAGGCGATGGTGCGGTTCGAGGAGCTGGTGAAGAAGTATTACGGCAAGCCGGTGAACTTCGTGCTGCACAAGAATAGCGAATTGGGGCTGGAGAAGCAGTACTTCGAGTACATGGCGCAGGGCAAGGCGGTCGACTACGCGATCGTCTCGCCGGCGCACATGTCGACGTTCTCGCGCGCCGCGCCGTTCATCGACGCGCCGTTCCTCTTCCGCGACCTCGCCCACTGGAACAAGGTGCTCGACCAGGACGTGCTGAAGCCGATCGCCGACGAGATCGCGCAGAAGGCCGACGTCATGCTGATCGGCTACGCCGGCGGCGGCACGCGCAACATCTTCGTCAACAAGCCGGTGCGCAACATGCAGGAGTTGAAGGCGCTCAAAGTGCGCGTGCAGGGCGCGCCGATCTGGAGCCGCACGTTCCAGGCCGCCGGCATGGCGCCGACGGTGATCGCCTACAACGAGGTGTACAACGCGATCCAGAACGGCGTCATCGCGGCGGGCGAGAACGAGGCCGCCGGCGTCGAGCAGATGAAGTTCTACGAGGTCGCGCCGCACCTTTCGATGACGCAGCACGCAATCACGATCCGGCCGCTCTGCTTTTCCGGCAAGACGTTCCAGAAGCTCGACAAGGAGCTGCAGGCCGCGGTGCTGAAGGCGGGCAAGGAAGCGGGGGCGTATGGCCGGCAGATCGAGTCAAGCGAGGACGAGCAGAAACTCGCCAAGATGGAGAAAGAGGGGAAGTTGAAGCGTGTGCCGTTCCAGGGGCGCGACGAGATGAAGAAGCTCGTCGACCCGGTGATGGCGGCGTACGCAAAGGAGATCGGCGCGGAGCAGATCCTCGCCAAGATCAACTCGATCAAGTAGGTCCTTAGACGGGAGCCGACGGCGGCGAAAGCCGCCGTTTTTTTATGTTGCGACGAATCATCGACGGGTACGGCCGGCTGCTGTCGTGGC
>DASUMM010000225.1:0-11746 GCA_036277655.1 Burkholderiales bacterium
TCGATGAAGCGAAAGCCACCGAAGCCTTGAAGCAAGCGGAGGTCGCACGTGCAAACGCGAAGGATGCAGTCGGCCTCGCGGCGGCTACTGCCGAATTCGCAAACTACGCCGCGCAGATTGCGGCAATCCGCAAGCTGCGGAGAAAATGAACGAAGGCTGGCAGTGCGCTGCCAGCCTTCTTCACGAATGTCGCGGCATCAGAGCCAACGGCCGCGCACCCAGATCCAGTCGTTCCCTGAAAGGCTCCAGTACCCTGGAACCCAGCGCGCACCCGCGTAAGGCGGATCGCCTGGCACCGGCTCCTGCATCGCCGTCGGCAGCGGCCGGATGTTTCCTGCGGTCCAGTAGCCTTGCTGCCAGACCCAGCGACCGTCGCGCCATTCATAGCGCCCGGAAACCCAGCTGTAGCCCGTCGGTGCGGGCGGCGGCGGGATCGTCTCCCGCTGCGGCGCAGGCGGCTCCAGAACGACCACGCGCTCGCGCTCGATGACCGGCTGCTGGGCCTGCGGTGCAGGCGTCACCGTCACATGGCGCTCGATCACCGGCTGCTCCTGCACCACCGGTTGGCGTACGACCTCGTGCCGTGTTTCGTAAAAGCATCCCGACACCGCGCTCGCCACCACGCTCAAGGACGCAACCTTCCAAAGAGTGTTCATCGGCACTCCTTCCCAGTCTTGGCGGGAAAACCCGCGAATCTCAATTCGACCGGGTGTGGCGGGATGAGTTTGGCGACTCGCTGTAGGACCGATGCCTACAACGTCAAATGCGGGCGCAATCAGCGAGGGGGAGTCGTCGCATACGGCTCGTCCGCAGCGACGAATTCGGTTTCCTTGAGACCCTCGGCACTCCAGGCCCGCACCGCAGGGGCTTCCAGAAGCGCTTGCTGCACCTCGCGCGCGACCGCGGACAACACAACACCGTAAGTCGCAAACCGCGTTGCGACCGGTGCGTAGTAGGCGTCGGCACCGGAGAATGCGCCGAACAGGTATGGGCCGCTGCGCCCGAATTCCTGTTTCGTCTGCGTCCACAGCCAAGCGATGCGCTCGATGTCCTTCGCGACGTCCGCGTTCATTCCCTTGCCGGGGTAGCTGCCGCGGAGGTTCATTGGCATTGCGCTGCGAAGGGCACGAAATCCGCCGTGCATTTCCGCGCAAAGCGACCGTGCCCGCGCGCGTGCCCGGCCATCGGCGGGCCAGATGGCGCAGCCCGGAAAGAGATCGTGCGCGCGCTCGAGGATGGCGAGCGTGTCCCAGGTAGCGAAGCCGCGCCCCGGTGCGCCTTCCCAGAGCACCGGCACCAGGCCAGAGGGCGAGAGCGTGCCGATGTTGTCCTGCCAGTCCTGCGAATCGAACTTGAGCAGCCGCTCGGCGAAGTCAATCCCGCAGCCGTGCAAGGCAACCCAGGCGCGCATCGACCAGGACGAGTAATTCTTGTTCGCGATGACCAGCGTGAGAGGTGTCGTCATGGCGAGGATTGGAGCGCGTCCTCGCCGTTTTCACAAGCCCTGCCGAAGCGGCCGGGCGCAGCCGGAAAGCGATTTCCCGCCCTCCTTTCTGTTCCGGCTGCGCTCGGCGCCGCGGTTCGAAATCGGCCGGCAGCGCGCATTCGACGCCGAGCGGCACTTCGCCGTAGGTCATGCAGCAGCGCCGGCCGCAAGCAGCAGCACTGCGGCGCCGAGGAAGATACTGACGGCGATCCCCACGGCGCTCGCCATCGCAAGCGGAGTGAGGAGCTGGATCGCAACGACTCTGGCTTTTGTCATGGGCTTCTCCTGAAGCCGCATTCCACACGCTGCGGCGGCGTCGGCGCGGGCCATCCCATGGCAAGCCTGCGATCAAAGATGGCGAAAATCGGGCACGCGGCGTTCCGGTATATTCGTCTTCGATGGCTCGCCGGATCGCGCTCGTCGAAGATGAACCGATGATTCGCGCCAACTATGCCGACGCGCTGAGGCGCCACGGCTACGAGGTGCTCGCGTACGCAGCCCGTCGCGAGGCGATGGAAGCATTCCGCGCTCGGCTGCCCGACCTTGCGGTGATCGACATCGGTTTGGGCGACGAGGCCGAGGGAGGCTTCGCGCTCTGCCGCGATCTGCGCGCGCTCTCGCCGCAGCTGCCGATCGTGTTCCTCACCGCGCGTGATTCGGATTTCGACGTCGTCTCGGGCTTGCGCCTGGGCGCAGACGATTACGTCACCAAGGGCATGAGCCTGCCGCACCTTCTGGCGCGGATCGGAGCCCTCTTCCGGCGCATCGATGCGCTGCAGGAAGAGCGGCCCGTCGAGGAGCGCATCGTGCGCGGCGCGCTCGAGCTCGACCTGAAACGCTTCCTCGCGAGCTGGCGGGAGAAGAGAATCGAGCTGACCTTGACGGAATTCTGGATCGTGCACTCGCTCGCTCGCCACCCCGGTCACGTGAAGAACCGGGAGCAGCTGATGCGCGACGCGGAACTGGTGGTCGACGATGCGACGATCACTTCGCACATCAAGCGCATGCGCGCCAAGTTCGTGGCTGTCGATTCGTCTTTCGACGCGATCGAGACCGTCTACGGCCTGGGCTACCGCTGGAAGGCCTGAGCGTTGGTACGCTTCACGCTGCGCGCCAAGCTGGCGGCGATCGCGCTCGTGCTGCTGGCGTTGCCGTGGGCGGGATATCGCTACGTGCGCGAGATGGAGCGGTTCCTGCTCGCGGCGCAGGAGCAGGCGCTAGCGGCTACCGCGCGCGCCGTGGCGACGGCGCTGCACGACCGGCCGCAATTGCTTGCCCATCGCCCGGGCGACGATTCGGAGTTGCGGCGCGAGGCCGAGCGCGAGTTGCAGAGGCTCTCGAATGCTGCTGGGGACCGGCCTTCCCCGCAGCCGGCAGAGGCCGACGGCGAGATCGCCGCGATCTTGAAGGGGCTGCAGCGCGCCAGCTCGCGCATCTGGGTCGTCAGTCGCGACTACCGCGTGCTTGCGCTGGCGGGGACGCTGCGTCGCTCGGAGCCGCCCTCGCCCGGCATGCTGCAGAACGCGCTCGGCTGGCTGGTCGGCGCACCGGCAGGCGAGTTCGACGAGGCGGTTGCGGACGAAGCATTTGCTGCCAGCCGGGAGATCGCCGCCGCCCTGCAAGGAGCCGCCGGAACGCGAACGCGCAACACCCTGGAAGGCCGCACGTTGATCGTCTCGGCGGCGCACCCGATCTGGGCCGGCAACGAAGTGGTCGGCGCAGTGGTGGTGGAAGAAACCACCGGCCGCATCGCGTCGCTGCGGAACGAAGCGCTCGAGCGGCTGCTTCTGGTCACGCTCATCGCCTTTTCGGTCGTCGCGGCGGTGCTTTTCTGGTTTGCCAGCCGGATCTCGGGGCGCATCCGGCGCCTTGCCGAGGAGGCCGACGCCGCAATCGACGCGCACGGACGCGTGACGCGGCTGCTGACGGCTTCCAGCGCGACCGATGAAATCGGCGACCTGTCGCGCGGCTTCAGCCGCGTCCTCGGGCGGCTCGCGCGCTACACCGGATACCTCGAGGGGATGGCAGGGCGGCTGTCACATGAACTGCGCACGCCGATTGCAGTGGTCCGCTCGTCGCTCGAAAACCTGCGCGCATCGAGTTCCCGCGAGGATGCGGGCAAGTACCTGGCACGCGCGGAAGAAGGGCTGGGTCGGCTGACGACGATCCTTGGCCGCATGAGCGAGGCAAGCCGGCTCGAGCAAAGCCTCGCTGCGGCAGAGCGCGAGATCTTCGACGCCGCCGCAGTGGTGCAAGGATGTGTCGAAGGCTATCGGCTGGCGTACGCCCCGCGCGCGTTCGAGCTGCGCATCCCGCCCTCGCCTGCGCTGGTGCAAGGCTCTCCCGACCTGCTTGCGCAGATGCTCGACAAGCTGATCGAGAATGCGGTCGACTTTGCTGCGCCGGGG
Organism: Burkholderiales bacterium; assembly: GCA_036277655.1. Taxonomy (GTDB): domain Bacteria; phylum Pseudomonadota; class Gammaproteobacteria; order Burkholderiales; family SG8-39; genus 2-02-FULL-66-14. The sequence continues at coordinate 3,895 of DASUMM010000225.1, forward strand.
ACCCCGATCGTGGTGCGCGTGACCGTGGAGCGCGCACGCGTAGTCCTCGGCGTGGAAAATGAAGGACCGCTGCTGCCGCCGGAACTCGTCGATTCGTCCTTCGATTCGCTGCAGTCGCTGCGTAGCACCGGCGGCGGTGCGGCTCCGCACCTCGGCCTGGGGTTGTACATCGCCCGTCTCATCGCGGAATTCCATCGCGGTGGCTTGCGCGCCGGGAATCTCGCTTCCGGGCGCGGGGTCGCCTTCGAGGCGTGGCTCGGAGCGAGCGCCGAGCGCGCCGTATAATCCGCGACGCCTTGCCGTCCCCTCCTCTCGCCTCGAGCTACGACCTCGTCGTCGTCGGAGGCGGCATCAACGGTGCGGGCATCGCACGCGATGCTGCCGGACGCGGGTTTTCAGTGCTGCTGGTGGAGAAGGACGATCTCGCTTGCGCGACGTCCTCGGCATCCTCCAAGCTGATCCACGGCGGGCTGCGCTACCTGGAGCAGTACGAGTTTCGTCTGGTCGCCGAAGCGCTGGCGGAACGCGAGGTGTTGCTGCGGGTCGCGCGCCATCTGGTGTGGCCGACGCGCTTCGTCATGCCGCACGTGCCGGAGCTGCGTCCACGCTGGATGATTCGCACCGGGCTCTTCCTGTACGACCACCTGACGCGGCGCACGACGCTTCCCGGTTCGTCCGCCGTGCGGCTCGACCGCGCGCCGCTCAATTCCGGCCTCAAGCCCGAATTGCGCCACGCGTTCGAATACTCCGATTGCCGCGTCGACGATGCGCGCCTGGTGATCGCGAACGCAATTGGCGCGCGTGAGCTGGGCGCAACCGTGCTCACGCGCACCGAGTGCGTGCGCGCGCATCGCATGGGCGGCACCTGGGCAGTAGAGCTCTCGAATGGCCACTCGGTCTCCGCGCGCGCCCTGGTAAACGCTGCCGGGCCATGGGTCAAGCTGATGCTCAACGAGCGGCTGGCGCAACGTTCGCGCGACACGGTGCGGCTCGTCAAGGGCAGCCACATCGTGATTCCGAGGCTCTATGACGGAGAGCACGCGTTCCTGCTGCAGAACGACGATCGTCGCGTCGTCTTCATGATTCCCTACGAAGGGACCTTTACGCTGGTCGGCACGACCGACGTGCCCGCCGAAGGGCCCGCTGCTCCGCAAGCGGCGAGCCAGGAGATCGAATATCTTTGCCGCGCCGTGAACCGCTACCTTGCTCGTCCAACGAGCCCGAAGGAGGTCGTCTGGCACTACGCCGGAGTGCGCCCGCTGTATGACGATGGCTCGAGCGACCCCTCCGCGGTGACGCGCGACTACACGCTGCGAGTGGACGACGACGAAGGCAAGGCGCCCGTGCTCTCGGTGTTCGGCGGCAAGATCACGACCTACCGCCGCCTTGCCGAGCACGCGCTGGAGAAGCTTGCGCCGTACTTTCCAGGCAAGGGAGCGGCATGGACCGAGCGATCTCCGCTGCCAGGAAGCGACTTCGGCGACGAGGGCCGCGACGCCATGAGGCAAGCGCTGGTCGCGCGCTATGCTCAATTGCCGCCCGGCTTGCTGCGTGCGCTATTCCGCCGTCATGGCGCGAATGCGCCGCGTGTGCTCGGCGACTCGGTAACGCCCGGCGATCTGGGAGAGGATTTCGGCGGCGGCCTGACCAATCGCGAGATCGAGTACCTGCGCGACCACGAATGGGCAAACACGTCCGAAGACGTCCTGTGGCGGCGCACGAAAGCCGGCTTGCACATGACCGAGCGGCAGCGCGCCCGCGTCGCCGAACGCATGGGATCGTGATGGCGCCGCTCGAAGCGCTGGATGCAAGCGAAGTGCGCGGGCTGCTCTTCGATCTCGATGACACGGTGACGACGCACGGCAAGCTGACTTCGGCGGCTTACGCGGCCATGGAGCGGTTGCACGCGAGCGGTCGCATCGTGGTCGCGGTCACCGGCCGGCCGGCGGGTTGGTGTGATCACATCGCGCGCATGTGGCCGGTCGATGCGGTGGTCGGCGAGAATGGCGCGTTCTATTTCTGGTACGACGCTCGCGCGCGAAGGCTCGAGCGGCACTACCACGATTCCTCGAAGGCGCGCCAGGCGAACCGCGCCCGCTTCGCCGAAATCGCCGAGCGGATTCTGCGCGAAGTGCCTGGCTGTGCGCTCTCTGCAGATCAGCCGTACCGTGAGACCGATCTCGCGATCGACTATTGCGAGGACGTGCCGGCGCTGCCGCTCGAGTCGGCCGAGCGGATCGCCGCGCTGATGCGCGAGGCGCGCCTGACGGCCAAGGTCAGCTCGATTCACGTGAACGGCTGGTTCGGTGCGTACGACAAGCTGGGGATGGCGCTACGAATGCTTCGCGAGCGCTTTGCGCTCGAATCGCCGGTCGCCCGCCAGACGATCGCGTTCGTGGGCGATTCGCCGAACGACGCGCCGATGTTCGAGTTTTTCTCACACTCGATCGGCGTCGCGAACATCGCGCAGTTTGGCGGCCACCTCTCGATAGCGCCGCGGTACGTAACGCAGGAGGAAGCCGGCGCGGGCTTCGTGCAGGTCGTCGAGCACCTGCTCGCTCGCGCCTGATGGACTGGTGGCTTGCCTACCTCGCGATTGGCGCCGGGGCCGGCTTCCTCGCGGGGCTGCTCGGCATCGGTGGCGGAATGGTCATCGTGCCTGGATTGGTGTTCGTCTACACCGCAAAAGGCTTTCCCGAACCGCATCTGATGCATCTGGCGCTTGCTACCGCGTTGACGACGATCGTGTTCACGTCGGCCTCCAGCGTGCGCGCTCATCATCGCTATGGCGCAGTGGACTGGCCGGTAGCGCGGGCAATGGTGCCCGGGATGATGTTCGGCGCGTTCTGCGCGGCCTTCGCCGCCGGCTACATCGCCAGCCGTCCGCTTGCCATCCTGTTCACGGTTTTCCTGGTCTACGCCGCGACGCAAATGCTGATCGACGTCAAGCCGCGCGCGGCGCGCCAGTTGCCGCAGCCGGCCGGGTTGTTTGGCGTGGGGGCGGTGATCGGCGGACTGTCGAGCGTGCTCGCGGTGGGTGGCGCCTTCCTGTCGATCCCATTCCTCGCGTGGTGCAACGTGCCGCTCAAGCGGGCGATCGGCACGGCTGCCGCGAACGGTTTTCCGATCGCGCTCGCCGGCAGCATCGGCTATGTGATGCAAGGGTTGCGCATCGAAGACCTGCCCTCGGGCAGCTTCGGCTATCTCTATCTGCCGGCATTCGCCTTCATCGTCGTGGCGAGCATGCTGACCGCGCCGCTCGGTGCCCGGCTGACGCACCGGCTGCCGATCCGCAAATTGCGCGCCGTCTTCGCGTTGATGCTCTATGCGTTCGCGTTGCGGATGGCGTTCGTGATCGCGTAGCTATCCCGCCGCGACCCGATCGCGCAACAAGTTTTTCTGCACCTTGCCCATTGCATTGCGAGGAAGTTCGGGCAAAAAGAGCACCCGCTTGGGCACTTTGTAGTTCGCGATCTGCGATTTCACGTGAGCGATAACGCCGGCTTCATCGAGCGCCGCGCCCTCGCGCCTCACCACCACCGCAGTGACGGCTTCGCCAAAATCCGGATGCGGCACTCCGACCACCGCCGATTCGAGCACTCCGGGCAGCGCGTCGATGACGAGCTCGATCTCCTTGGGGTAGACGTTGTAGCCCCCGGAGATGATCAGGTCCTTGGAGCGGCCGACGATCGAAAGGTAACCGTCGCTCGACCAGCGGCCGACGTCGCCGGTGCGAAACCAGCCGTCGGCGGTGAACTCTTCGCGCGTCTTCTCCGGCATCCGCCAGTAACCGGCGAACACGTTCGGGCCCTTGACCTGGATGTCGCCCGGCTCCTCGGGACCGACCGCCTGCGAATTGCCGGTTGCGACGCGCACCGACACCCCCGGCAGCGGAAAGCCGACCGTGCCGCCGCGGCGCTCGCCCGCATAGGGGTTCGAGGTGATCATGCCCGCCTCGGACATTCCATAGCGCTCGAGGATCGTGTGCCCGGTGCGGGCCTGCCACTCCTGGAAGGTATCCAGCAGCAGCGGCGCGCTGCCCGAGATGAAAAGGCGGATGTTGCGCACGGCGTTACGGTCGAGCGCTGGCTCTGCGAGCAGCCGCGTGTAGAACGTCGGCACCCCCATCATGACGGTCGCCCTCGGGAGCGCCGTGAGAACTGCGCCCGGGTCGAACCGGCGATGAAAAATCAGCCGGGCGCCCGCAAGAAGGACGGTGTGCAGGGCGACGAAGAGGCCGTGCACATGGAATACCGGCAGCGCGTGAAGCAGCACGTCCTCGTCGGTGAAGCGCCAGGTCTCGCGCAGCACTTCCGCATTCGAGGTGAGGTTGCCGTGCGTCACCATCGCTCCTTTCGAGCGGCCGGTGGTGCCGGAGGTATAGATCAGGGCGGCGAGGTCGTCCGGCGAGCGGGGCACATCGCTGAAGGTGGCTGCGGTCTGGGCAAGCGCACGGGTCAAGGAGCCGGTGCCGTCTTCGGCGAGCGTGAACAGATGCGGCACGTCCGCCTCGCGGCAGATCTCGCCGAACATCGCCTCGCTTTGCGGCCGGCAGACGGTGATGCGCGGCTCGGCATCCTTCAAGAAATAGGAGAGCTCGGCACGCTGGTAGGCGGTGTTGAGCGGCAGGAAGGAAAATCCTGCGCGCAGCGCACCAAGATAGAGAAAGAGGACCTGCGGCGACTTGTCGACCTGCGCGGCGATCCGGTCGCCTTTTTGCAGTCCGAGAGCGGTGAGCAGCGCCGCAATGCGGGCAGTCTCACGCTCCAGGTCGGCGTAGGTAAAACGCTCGCCCGTGTCCGCCTCGAGAAAGACCCGCTCCGCGTACGGACGGAACGCGAGCGCGAAACGGCTATACGCGTTCACCGGTTACCTGCCGGAAGCGCAAAGCCGGCCGGCCTCAGTTGTCGACTTGCGCGCCGGAATCCTTGACGACCTTGGCCCATTTCGTGATTTCGGCGCGGATCAGCTTGCCGAACTCCTCCGGCGGCATCCCGCCGGGGTCTGCGCCCTGCTCGGCCCAGATCCGTTTCAGATCCGGCTGGTTCATCGCGGCGACCATTTCCTGGTACATGCGGTCGCGGATCTCTTTCGACGTGCCCTTGAGCGCCCAAAGCGCGTACCACGTGCGCACCTCATAGCCCGGCACGCCCGCTTCCTGCACGGTCGGTACGTTCGGCAGTACCGGATTGCGCCCGGCGCTCGTGATTGCCAACGGAACGAGCTTGCCGGCCTTGATCTGCGTCGACGACGTTCCCATGCCGTCGAACGCGAGGTCCACCTGCCCGGCGAGCAGATCGACCATCAGCGGGCCGGCCCCGCGGTACGGGATGTGCACCATGAACGTCTTGGTCATCGTCTTGAACAACTCAACCGACAGATGATGCGTCGTGCCGCTGCCGGCCGAGCCATAGTTCAGCTTGCCCGGGTTCATTCTCGCATAGTCGATCAGGTCCTTCAGCGTCTTCAACTTGTCGGCGTGCTTCGGATGCACGACCACCACGTTCGGCACGAACGCCGCCACGGTGACCGGCTCGAAATCCTTCTCGAGACTGTACGGCAGCCGTTTGTACAAGCTTTCCGCGATCGTGTGGTGCACCGCGCCGAAGAACCAGTTGTACCCGTCAGGGGCGCGCTTCGCCACGTTTGCAGCGCCGACGGTGCCGCCCGCACCCCCTTGGTTTTCGACCAGCACCTGCTGGCCGAGCGTCTGCGAAAGCTTCGCGGCGATCGGCCGGGCGAACGTATCGGTGCCGCCGCCGGCCGGAAACGGATTCAGGAAGGTGATTGGCTTCTGCGGCCAGGATTGCGCGAGTGCGACTGGCGCGCAGAGCGCGAGCGCCCAAATGGCCGCGCCGTGCGCGACCGATTTCCACAGGTCTTTCACTTTTTTTTGCCTCTCGAAACATTTGCGCGGCCCGCATGATACAGCGTCCGCACGGCCTCGCTTACTGCGTGCGAAGCCTCGGATCGAGTGCGTCCCGCAGCGAGTCGCCGAACAGGTTGAAGCCGAACACCGCGAGGCTGATCGCGAGACCCGGGAAAATCGCCATCCACGGTGCGCTTTCGGCGAATTCGACCGCGGCGCCGCGCAGCATCAGGCCCCAGGCGGCGGTCGGCTCCTGCACGCCCAGGCCCAAGAACGAAAGCGACGCCTCGAGCAGGATCGCTTCGCCGAGAAACGCGGTGGTCATGATCAGGATCGGCGCCATCACGTTCGGCAGCATGTGACGCAGGATGATGCGCCGCTTGCTGAACCCTGCTGCGCGCGCCGCATCGACGTACGGCATCTCGCGCACCGCGAGCGCGCTCGAACGGACCACACGCGCGCAGCGCGGCACCATCGGTGCGGCGATCGCGAGAATCACGTTGCCGGCGCCCGTGCCGAGAACGGCGACCACCGCAAGCGCGAGCACGATGACCGGGAAAGCGAAGAAGACATCCATCACCCGTTGCACGATCAGGTCCACGCGGCCGCCGAAGTAGGCGCTGCCCACTCCGATCAGCGAGCCAAACGATGCGCCGAGGAGCGAGGCGCCGAGCCCGACCATCAACGCGGTGCGCGACCCGTAGATGATGCGCGAAAGCACGTCGCGGCCGTGCGCATCGGTGCCGAGCCAGTGCCCGGCCCCGGGCGCAGAGAGCATCGCGCTGTAGTCGTTGGCGAGCGGATCGTACGGCGCAAGCAGGCCGGCGCATGCGGCGAGCACCACCATCAACAGGATGATGCCGGCGCCGATCGCGCCGAGCGGACGCTGCCGGATGAACTTGAGGATCTCCTCCCGCCAACCGGCGCGTGGCTCGTCCGTCCGCGTGAGCGATCGTACGGTCTCGGGAGTCGCGGCCATCCGTCGGTCTCAGCGGTAGCGGATGCGCGGGTCGATCCACGCGTACGCGATGTCGACCACGAAGTTGACGATGAGGAAAAAGGTGGCGACCAGCATCACCAGCGCCTGCGTGAGCGTGTAATCTCGTCGCGAGATCGCCTCGACGAACAGCATGCCCAGACCGTTGAGGTTGAACACCTGTTCGGTCACCACCAGACCGCCGAGCAGGAACGCAAACTCCAGGCTCATCACGGTGAGCACCGGCAGGATCGCGTTCTTCAGTGCATGACGCGTGAGGATCAGCTTCAGCCACAAGCCCTTCGCGCGCGCGGTGCGGATGTAATCTTCGCGCAGCACTTCGAGCATCGCCGAGCGCATCATGCGCGTGCCCACCGCGGAGTACCTGTACCCGACGGCCAGCGCCGGCCAGATCAGCTGCGCGAGGTTCTGCCAGGGATCCACCCAGAACGGCGTGAATACCATCGGCGGAATCCACTTGAACACGGTCAGCATGACCAGGATCATCAGGATGCCGAGCCAGAACGAGGGCGTCGCGAGCCCGGCAATCGAGAACACGCGCACCGCATAGTCGATCCACGTGTCCTGCTTGACCGCTGCGAGGATGCCGAGCGGAATCGCGAGCAGCGTCGCGAACGTGCTCGCCATGAGCGCGAGCTGCAGCGACAGCGCGAAGCGCAGCTTGATCTCCTCGCTGATCGGCCCGCCGGTCCACATCGAAACGCCGAAGTCGAAGCGCGGGAAGCCGGCGACCCAGTTGACGAACTGCTTCCAGACCGGCTGGTCCAGGCCGAGCTTGGCGCGCTCCTCGTTCATCAGGTCCTGCGAGACGAACTGGCTGCCCTGCGCCAGGAAGCGCGCCTCGACCACGTCGCCGGGGACGATGCGCAGCAGGACGAAGATCAGGACCGCCACCCCGAGCAGGGTGGGGATCATCAGCAGGATGCGACTGATGATGTACCGATGCACGAACGCTCCTGCCTCCTGACTACTCGGTGAGCCAGACG
>DASUMM010000226.1:0-16524 GCA_036277655.1 Burkholderiales bacterium
GCGCCTGGCAGCGATGCAGATAGATCGTCACCGCAGCGATCGTGATGTGCGTCAGGCCGAGCGCCACCAATGCCACGCCCCACCAGGGAAGGTCCAGCCATCCGCTAAAAATCATAGGAAACAACTACTTTCGTGAGTGTAGGAGGGAATCCGGGGCATTCTACGCGAGCCCTCCCCCGGGGGCAATGACTCGCATGGGCGCGCTCAGTTCGACTCGCTCGGCGCCGCAGAAGGAGCTGTCGCGAGCAACCGCACTTCCCGCTGCGGATACGGGATCTCGATCTTCCGTGCGCGAAATTCGGCGAGGATCGCCACGCTGATATCGGAGCGCACCCCCAGCGTGCCTTTCTCCGGATCGGCGATCCATAAGACAAGCTCCATGTCGATGCCGTTATCGGCGAATTTCGTCACATGAGCGGCGGGCGCAGGGTCGCGCAGCACGCGCGGATGGCGAAGCGCCACCTCCTTCAGCAAAGGGATGACTTCTTCCAACTGCGTGTCGTATGCCACCTGCAGAGCGATCGCGAGCGCGACCTTCTTGTCGGTGTACGAATGATTGAGCACGGTGGTCGTCACCAGCGTGTCGTTCGGGATGATCGCCTCCACTCCGGCGAGCGAGCGCACCACGACATAGCGCGTCGTGATGCGAGTGACGACACCGTGCTGCTTGTCGGCGGTAATGACGTCATTCAGGCGAATCGAGCGGTCGAGCAGCAGGATGAAGCCCGAGACGTAGTTCGACGCGATCTTTTGCAACCCCAGGCCGAGCCCGACGCCGAGCGCGCCGCCGAATACCGACAGCACCGTGAGATCGACTCCCAGCAGCGGCAAGACCACCAGCACTGCCGCGACCAGCAACGCCGACTTGCCGATCCGCGCAAAGACGGCGCGCAGGCTCGAGTCGAGCGTCTGGGCGCGCATCAGTCGAGCTTCGAGCGCGCTCCCCCCCCACAGCGCAATGAGGACCGTCAGGCAAAGCCAGAACGCCGCGCTCAGCAGCGCCCACAGCGAAAGCCGGTTCTGGCCGGCGCGGAGCTCGATGGCAGAAAGCCAGCCGATGACCCCGGGCAGCACGCCGGTCAGGTGCAGCGCGAATGCAATCCAGATGAGCGCGACGATCGTGCGCTCGAACCTGTCCATCCACGCAGCGCGCGCGAAACCGAAACGCAGCACGTAGACGGCGAAGCGGATTCCGGCAAGCGCCCCGAACAGCGCGATGCCGACACTGAGCAAATTCGTGTTGTGCGAGCGCTCGAGCAGCGCGCGGCCGGCAAGCAGGAACAGCATCGCCAGCAGTGGGAACGCGATGCGGCGGAACGCTGCCGCGCCGCGCTTCACCGTTTCGCTACGTTCGTCAGGCGCGCGCCATTGCATCATGCGCGCCGCGGCGAAAGCGCCCAGCACGCACGCCGCCAGCACGCCGGCCTGCCACAGGATCGCCGGATCCCGCAGGTCGGACCAGACGTCGGTCAGCAGCTGGCCGATCTGGTTGTCCGCCATAGTCGCGCGCTAGTTTATGCGTCAATCGCGCCGCTCGAAAGCCGCGGCGAAGAACGCATCGGTGCCATGCTCGTGCGGCCACAGCCGCAATTGCTCGCCGATCGCCAGCGGGATTCTTTGCTCGGCAAGCAGCTGGCCGCAGTGCCGCGGCGAAAATGCAGTGTGCGTCGCCGCGAAGCGTGCGGCGACCGCTTCGTTTTCTTCGGCGAGCAGGCTGCAGGTCGCGTAGACCAGCCGCCCACCGGGCCGCACCAGGCGCGACGCGGCATCGAGAATGCGAAACTGCTGCTCCGCGAGCGCCGCGATCCGCTCCGGTCCGTAGCGCCACTTCAGATCCGGATTGCGGCGCAGCGTGCCGAAGCCGCTGCACGGCGCATCGACCAGCACGCGATCGAGCTTTCCGGCAAGCCGCTTCACGCGCACGTCGTTCTCGGTCGAAACCGCGAGCGTATGGATGTTGGACACGGCAGCGCGCGCCGCGCGCGGCCCGAGCGCGGCCAGCCGCTTCGTCGAGACGTCGATTGCATACACGCGGCCGGTGCCGCGCATCAGCATCGCGAGCGCGAGTGACTTTCCTCCCGCGCCCGCACAGAAGTCGCCGACCATCTCGCCGCGCCGCGCGGCCAGCAGGTACGCGAGCAGCTGGCTGCCTTCGTCCTGCACCTCGATGAGCCCCTGCTCGAAGAGCGGATCGCGCTGGATCTGCGGGCGTCCCGGGACTCGAATTCCCGCCGGCGAATATGGCGTCGGCGCGCCCACAATGCCGCGCGCTGCGAGTTGCGACAGCGCCTCTTCGCGACGCAAGCGCGCGAGATTGACGCGCAGGTCAAGCGGTGCCGCATCGAGCAATCCTTGCGCGATTCGCATCGCTAGCTCTTCCCCGTGCGCTGAGGCAAGCCGCTCCCACAGCCAGTCGGGCATCTCCGCCCGCACTGCGGGCGCCGCCGCGTCCCCCCGAAAGCCGCGGATCCTTCGCACCAGCGCCTCTTCGGAATCGGCCAGAAGCGCATCGAGCGCACGTCCCGAGAGCCCGAAGGTCTTCAGCAGCGCAGCCAGGAGCAATTCGCGCGGCGCAGCCGAACCTGCGGCGGACTCGAGCGTTCGCCGCCGCCGCAGCACCGCATAGACCGCTTCGGCGAGGAAACCGCGATCGCGCCGGCCGAGATTGGGATGGCCGCGGAAATAGGACGAAACCGACTGGTCGGCCGGCCGCTCGAAACGCAACAGCTCGCCAAGCAGGGCCTGCGCATGCGCAAGCAGCGCTGCGGACGCCGGAAAAGATCCGCCGCTCGCCACGCGGCCTTACTGTGCGGCGATCCGCACGGCGGATTGCTCGTACCGCGTGCCGTCCTTCTCCGTCAGAACGATCTTGACCGGCAGGTTCGAGCGGTCGGTGGCAAGCCACAGCTCGGTCAGGCGATCGCCCTTGCGCACGACTTTCAATGCGTCGAACTCGCCCGCGGGCACGCGCACCCGCTCTTTTCCGGCGGCGCGAAACACCTGGGTGGCGACGCCGCCGTTGGCATCGGCAACGCGGACCGTCACTTCGCCGTTCGGCGGAAAAAACACGAAGTTCCAGACGAAGCTCAGCCGATCCTGGTGCTCGAGCGCCGGGCCGGGTGCCTGCGCATCGAACTCGACCCGCTTTGCCTCGCGGCCCGGGCGGCGATCTTCGAACTCCGCCGGGCGCAGCCCGTCCTTCGCGATGGCTCCGCGGCTTGCGCGCCGGCCGTCGCCGCGCAACGCGAAGACGCCTTTGCCCTTCCACAACTCTTCCAGCCGGTAGCGGCGCCGATCGTGTTCCAGGCGCTCGGTGACTTCGGCCACGGATGTGCCGTTGCGCGCCAGGTCATAAACGATCTCGACGCGCTGGGGCGGAGCCGCTTCCAGCCGCAGAGCGACGCTAAACAGAATCGGAATAAAGAAATTGCGCATCGTTTCCCTGAACGCGCACCACACCGCTTTGGTGGACCAGCCGGCCTTCGAGAAACCACCGAATCGCGCGCGGATACACCTTATGCTCTTGTCGCAAGACTCGTGCCGCAAGCGTCGCCGCCGAATCGTCCGGCAGCACCGGCACTGCCGCCTGGACGATGATCGGCCCATGGTCGAGCTGCGCCGTGACGAAATGCACCGTGCAACCGTGCACCTTGACGCCCGCGGCGAGCGCTCTCTCGTGCGTGTCGAGGCCCGGAAACGCCGGCAATAGCGAGGGATGGATGTTCATGAGCCTGCCTGCGTACCGCTCGACGAACGCCGGGCCGACGATCCGCATGAAGCCCGCCATCGCAACCAACCGGGGAGCGAAGCGGTCGATTTCCGCCGCCAGCGCACTGTCGAAATCGTCGCGGCTGCTGAATTGCCGGTGCTCGATGACCCGCATCGGCACGCGTGCGCGCTCGGCCAGTTGCAGCCCGCCTGCATCCGCCCGATTGCTGAGGACGCCGGAGACCGGAAGCTTCTCCGCCAGGATCGCTCCGAGATTGCTGCCGCGGCCGGATAGAAGCACTACGATGGACATCCGGCTCGGATGGTAGCAGCGAAGCTGCGGCGTTCAGTGCGGCCGCACCACCCAGAGATATACCTGGTGCGAGAAATCGCGCACCCGCAGCTGTACGCCGTCGTCCGGCGCCCAACCCTCGATGCCGAACTGATGAGAGACGATGCGCGATCCCGGCTTCAAGTCCGCCAGCAGCTTCGGGCGCAGTTTCGCATTCATCTCGGGAAAGAGGTAGAGCGTCACTACGCTCGCGGAGGAGAAGTCGGTCTGGAAGAGATCCTGCACCGCGAAGTGCACGCGAGCGCTCACGCCGGCCCGGCGCGCGCCCGCATTGGCTTCCACGATGCGCGCCGGATCGATGTCGATGCCGACGCCGCGCGCGCCATGGCGGCGCGCGGCTTCAATGACGATGCGCCCATCGCCGCACCCAAGGTCGAACACCACATCCTGCGGACCCACTTTCGCAAGGCGCAGCATCTCATCGACCACCTCGTAGGGGGTGACGACGTACGGCGCATCGAGCCGGACTCCGGGAGTGGAGCAGCCGCTGCCCGCTGCGGCTGCGATCGCCGCCTGCAGGAATCTCCTGCGTTTCACTTGCGCGGCCCGACCATGTCGGCCGGGCGCACCCAGGCGTCGAACTGCTCGGCGTTCAGGTAGCCGAGCGCCAGCGCCGCTTCGCGCAGCGTGGTGTGCTCGCGATGCGCCTTTTTCGCGATCTGCGCAGCCTTGTCGTAGCCGATGTGGGGGGTAAGCGCCGTCACCAGCATCAGCGAGCGCTCGAGCAGCTCGGCGATGCGCGCCTGGTTCGGCTCGATCCCGCGCGCGCAATGCTCTTCGAAGCTGCGCGCGCCATCGGCAAGCAGCCTCGCGCTCTGCAGGAACGCGTGGATCAGCAGCGGCTTGTACACGTTCAGCTCGAAATGCCCCGAAGCGCCGCCAATGTTGACCGCCGTATCGTTGCCGAACACCTGTGCGCACGCCATGGTCAGCGCTTCCGCCTGCGTCGGATTCACCTTGCCCGGCATGATCGAGCTTCCCGGCTCGTTTTCGGGAATCGAGATCTCGCCGAGGCCCGAACGCGGCCCCGAAGCGAGCCAGCGCACGTCGTTGGCGATCTTCGTCAACGCCGCGGCAAGCGTCTTCAGCGCGCCATGCGCAAACACGATCGACTCGTGGCCGGCGAGGGCGGCGAACTTGTTCGCTGCCGGCACGAACGGCAGTCCCGTCGCAGCGGCAATCTCGGCGGCCACGCGCTCGGCGAACTCGGGATGCGTGTTGAGCCCGGTGCCGACCGCCGTGCCGCCGATCGCGAGCTGATAGAGAAACGGCAGCGCGCTTTCGATCGACTGCCGGGCGAGCACGAGCTGGGCCGCATAGCCGGAAAACTCCTGCCCGAGGGTAAGCGGCGTTGCGTCCTGCAGGTGCGTGCGCCCGATCTTGACGATGGCGTCGAACTGCGCGCGCTTGCCATCGAGCGTGGAGCGCAGTTGCTCGAGCGCCGGCAACACCTCGCCGGTGAGCGAGCGCGCCGCTGCGATGTGCATCGCGGTCGGAAAGACGTCGTTCGAAGATTGTCCGAGGTTGACGTCGTCATTCGGATGCACGAGGCGCCCTTCGCCGCGCGGACCGCCCAACAGCTCGGAGGCGCGATTCGCGAGCACCTCGTTGGCGTTCATGTTGGTCTGCGTGCCGGACCCGGTCTGCCACACGCTTAGCGGGAATTCGGCGTCGTGCTTGGCCGCCAGCACTTCGTCAGCAGCGCGCGCGATGGCCTCCGCCTTTCGTTGCTCGAGGAGGCCGAGTGCGAGGTTGACCCGTGCGGCAGCGCGCTTCACCAGCGCGAGCGCATGCACGACCGCGACCGGCATCCTCTCGTTCGAGATGCGGAAAAATCGCCGGCTGCGCTCGGTCTGCGCGCCCCACAGCCGATCGGCCGGCACCTCGATCGGGCCGAACGTATCCTTCTCGATCCGATGGCCGCTCATGCGGCTACGGCAGATCGAAGAGCAGCACCTCGGCGTCCTTGCCGCCCTCGAGCGAGATCGTGTCGACCGAGGTCGCCTTCAGTGCATCCCCGGCGCCGAGCGCAACCCCGTTGGCCTGGATGGTGCCGCGCGCCACGTGCATATAGGCCCGGCGGCCGGCGGCGAGCCTGTGCGTCACACGCTCGGCACCGTCCAGCAGCGCCGCGTACATGCGTGCGTCCTGGTGGATGCGCAGCGATCCTTCCGCCCCGTCCGGCGATGCAATCAGGCGCAGCCGCCCGCGCTTCTCGGCGTCCGGGATGTGCTTCTGTTCGTATTCCGGCGCAATGCCGCGCACGTTCGGCTCGATCCAGATCTGCAGGAAGTGGGTCTGCGCGCCTTTCTCGTGGTTGAACTCGCTGTGCTGCACGCCGCGGCCGGCGCTCAGTCGCTGCACGTCTCCCGGCACGATGGTCGATCCGGTGCCGGTCGAATCCTTGTGCGCCAGAGCGCCTTCCAGCACATAGCTGAGGATCTCCATGTCGCGGTGACCGTGCGTGCCGAAGCCGGTACCTGGCTGGATGCGATCCTCGTTGATGACCCTCAGCGGCCCGAAGCCGGTGTGCGCCGGATCGTAGTAATCGGCGAACGAAAAGGAATGGAACGAGCGCAGCCAGCCGTGGTCCGCGAAGCCGCGCTCGCCGGAGCGGCGAACCTCGATCATCCGCCCGTCTGCTGCTGCTCGATCTCCTGGCGCACCTTGGCCATGTCGATCGCCTTGGCTTGCGTGAGGATCTGCTCGAGGGTTGAAGCAGGCACGGCACCGGCCTGCTGGTACAGGATGACCTTGTCGCGAAAGACCATCAGCGTCGGGATGGAACGGATGTTGAAGCTGCCCGCCAGTTCCTGTTGCTCATCGGTGTTCACTTTGGCGAACACCACGTCGGCATGCGCTTCGGAAGCCTTTTCAAACACCGGCGCGAAACCGCGGCAGGGCCCACACCAGGGAGCCCAGAAATCCACGACGACCATGGGGTTCTCGTTGATGATCGCATCGAAGTTCTGAGCGGTCAGCTCGCGCGTCGCCATGCCAATCCTTTCGAAAAAAGCGCAGTGTACGCTTGCCGCCGATGTACACGGGACGCTTCGCGCCTTCTCCTACCGGACCATTGCACTTCGGTTCGCTGGTCGCAGCCCTCGCCAGCTGGCTCGACGCGCGCGCCTCCCAGGGGAAGTGGCTTGTCCGGATGGAGGATCTGGACCGCGCACGCTCGCGGCTTTCGATGGCCGACGCGATCCTGCGACAACTCGATGCGCTGGGCCTCGGCTGGGACGGGCCGGTCACGTATCAGAGCGCTCGGCTCGACCGGTACCGAAGCGCACTGGATGCTCTCGAGCGTGACGGTCGTGTCTACTGGTGCTGCTGCAGCCGCCGCGAAATCGCGGACTCGGCGACGCGCTTTCCTGGCGCTGTCCGGGTCGAAGGCGCGGCGCTTGCGTATCCCGGCACCTGTCGCAACGGGATGCGCTCAGGGGCCCGGCCGCGGGCCATGCGGCTGCGCGCGACTTCCGAGCTTGTGCGTTTCGCAGATCGGCTGCAAGGGACCATTGAGCAGGATGTCGAGCGCGAAGTCGGCGACTTCCTGGTGCTGCGCGCCGATGGCATGTTCGCCTATCAGCTGGCGGTGGTCGTCGATGACGCCGAACAGGGAGTGACCGATGTAGTGCGCGGCGCGGATCTGCTGGATTCCACTCCCCGCCAGATCGTGCTGCAGCGGTTGCTCGGCCTCGCTCAGCCTCGCTACCTGCACCTGCCGGTTGCAGTGGATCGCACCGGTGCGAAGCTTTCCAAGCAGACCGCTGCGGAGGCGATCGCTGCGCCGGCCGCTTCGCTTCGATCGGCCCTAGGATTTCTCGGCATGCCAGGCGCGCCGGCCGCGGCGCGAGTGGACGAACTGCTCGGGTGGGCTTTGGAACAGTGGCACCCACGCAACATCCCGGCGGTTCGTTCGGCGCCGGCACCCGTTTAGGCTGCGCTATATTTGCCTCTCGCCAGCGCGAGGACTACTATATCTAGTAGTTTTTCGCCCGGGAGCAGCGAGTCGGCGCGACCCGCCACGGCGGCGGTTTTTCCGCCTCGCTCAACCTTTTTGCTTCCCGTGCGTTCATCATATGGCTGGGCGGACCGAGGGGTGCGGCGATGGGTCAGGTGGTGAGTCTGAGTGAACGCAAGGCAAAGCGCGCCACGATGCGCGGCGCTACGCAGGTGCGCCTGCTGGGCGAGCAGACCTATTTCTGCATGGGCTGCGATACCGACCGGTTCCTGCTCTACCCGGGCGGACGCGTGCAGTGCGCTCACTGCGGGTCGCTGATGGAGAATCTGCGCCTCTCGGACGAGACACAGCGCTAGCCCCGCCGCGGAACCGCGACCGCCGCAAGGGCGGCAAGGATCGCGACCATCGCGCCGACTTCCGGCGCGCTCGGCCGCTCGCCGAGAAAAATCATTCCGGAGATCACACCGACCACCGGAATCATCAGCATGCTGAGCGAAAAGATCGTCACTGACACGGAAGTGGCGATCTTGATCCACGCCCAGTGCGCCCAGGCAAAGGCAACGAACACGTTGTAGCCGATTGCCAGCCAGGCCTGCGTCGAGATCGGCGGATGGCGGCCCAGATCGACCCACGCCGCCACGACGATGATGGGCACTCCGCCCACAAGCATGATCCACGCGGTGTAGGCGGTTACCGGAATCGAAACCGGAAACTTCTTCTGCAGCACCGTCCCGATCGCCCACGTGGCAGCCGCGGCGAGCATCAGCAGCGCTCCGACTGGCGCCGCCCGCATGCTCGCCACCTGCTCGGCGAGCAGCAGCACCAGTCCGGCGACGCCCAGCGCGATTCCGGTGAGCTTTCGCCCATTCATCCGCTCCCTTAGCAGCCACACCGAGAGCGGGATCGCCAGCACCGGCATGGTGTAGGCAATGATGGCGGCCCGGCCAGACGGGATCATTGACACGCCATAGGCGACCAGCAGGTTCCAGCAAGTGATGTTGAGAAAGGAGAGCAACACCAGCCGCCGCCACTCGGAACGCGGCACGCGCAAGGGTGTTCCCAGGCTGCGCAACAACAGGAACAGGATCGCCGCTCCGCCGCCCAGGCAGAGCGCGCGGAACGCCCATGGCGACACTTCCGCCAGCGACACCTTCATCGCCGTCCAATTGAAACCCCAAGCCAGCGTCAGGCCGACAAGGGTCCACCAGAGCCGGCGCGGCAGGTGCTCCTGCTCGGTCACGCCCTCAACCTTCTTTTGTGCGATACGTCAAAGACTTATTTTATTTATGTGCAAGTGCTTGACCGGTAAGGAATAGGCGCCTAGAATTTGTTTTGCTGCATTGCACCAACGCAAGCAGCCCTCGAACCCAGACAGCACTTAAGGAGATCCGGATGTACGTTACACCAGAGCAGATTCAAAATACCAGCAAGGCCAGCGTCGACGCGCTGCTGTCGGTGGCATCGGCGCAATTCTCGGCATTCGAGAAACTGGCCGCGCTGAATTCCAGCGCGCTCAAGGGCGCCTTCGAAGACGCCGTCGCCAACGCACGTGCGCTTGCAGGTGCCAAGGACCCGCAGGAGTTCGTCAGCCTGCAGGCCGCCTTTGCCCAACCGGCGATCGACCGGGCGATCTCGTACTCCAAGAGCGTTTACGAAGTGACGGCGCAGGCGAACGGAGAGCTTTCGAAACTTGCCGAGAAACGCGTCGCCGAATGGAACGCGGCGTTTGCGTCGATGCTCGACCAGGCAGTCAAGAATGCGCCGGCGGGATCCGACGTGGCGGTTACCGCGGTAAAGCAGATGCTCGCCGCTGCCAACTCGGCGTACGACAACTTCAACAAAGCCGCCAAGCAGGCGACCGAGATCGCGCAGGCAAACGTCGTCGCCGCGACGGAATCGGCAAAAAACTTCGCCAAGGCCAAGAAAGTCGCCTAGTCCCGGTCGAGGCCGGCCCGCCTGCGGCGGTCCGACTCGCCTTTCCGGTGCGCAAGCGGCCCGCGGCAAAGCGGGCCGCGCCACGCCGGGTGGGAAAGACGAAACTCCTTCGGCCAAAATCGAGGGCAGCACGGTAGCAACGGCCCCGCTCCCCGCGGGGCTTTTCATTTTCCGCGTGGCGGCTCCCGCACGGCCGCAAGACCGCCGAGCAGGTAATGGATGAACGCCAGGCCGGCGACCACCGGTGCGACGAATCCCGCGAGCGGCACGTAGGCGATCAGCGCGAGCGCGGCACCCAGAAAGTAGAGCATGGTGCGCCGCTCGCGAAAGATGCGTCGCATCTCCAGGCCATCGGCGTGCTCCGCGAGTGCGTCGTAGCGCAGCACCCGCTGGTTCACCCATCCGAGAATTGCCACCGGAATCAGCGGCCACAAAGGCGGGAAAAGCCACAGCGGAAGGCTGAGCGTGGCGAGAGCGGCAAGCCCAGCGAGTGCGAGAACGCCATTCCACACGCTGCCGCCGAAGCTTCCGCCGTGCCGGCGCTCGAGCGCCGGAAACCGTCGCTCCGCGACATGATCGACCATCGCCTGCATGCCGAAGATTCCGAGGATGAGTACCGCGGTCAACTGAATGAGCGGGACGAGCAACACGAGGATCAGCGCCTTGGCCGCGAATAAAGCCGCGGCGCTCGCATCCCAGCGGATGAAGAAGGTGACCATCTCCATCCACCCGCGGATCTGCTCGCCGAGCCAGACAGCAAGCGAATCCCAGAAGAACCACGCCAGCCCGCCCCAGAGCGCGATGGCAAGGAGCACCGGCCAGACCATCAGCCAGAGGATCCGCGGATGCGCGAGGTTCGCGATCGCAAACAGCAGCGCTGTGCCGGCCTCCTTCATTTGCGCATGGACTGCCAGAGCTTCGCCAGGCGCTTTGCCGACACCGGCACGGGCGTTTTCAGCTCCTGTGCGAAAAGCGACACGCGCAATTCTTCCAGCAGCCAACCGTACTGCTCGAGCTCGGGGGTCATTGCACCCTGCTTCATTCGGCCGGCCCGCTCGCGGCGAAACGCTTGCTCGAGCGGCGCCAGTTCCGCCGCCCGCCGTCGATCGCGCGCCGGATCGCTGCGAAGCTTGTCCAGCCGCGAGGCGGCCGCGCGCAGGTATCGCGGCAAGTGCTGCAGCCGTTCCCACGGAGTACGCGCGAGCCAGCCCGCCTCGAGCAGCGTTTCACATTGCCGACGCACGTCGCCGACTTCGTCCGGAAAGGCTTTTTGCAGCGAAGCGAGCCGTTTCGATACCTGCTGAAACTCCGCAAGAACGGTGGACGCCAGCCGCTGCATTTCCTGCGCGATCAGGCTGAAGCGGTTTCGCCCTTCGGCAACGCGCCGTTCGAAGTCCGCTGCCGTCATCGGCAGCGAATCGGCGAGAAAGGTGCGCTCGAGCGATGCGCTTACCAGGTCGTCCTTCAGCGGGGCGAGCGCGAGGTCTTTCTCTGCGCTGCGCTCGAGGTCGCGGACGCGCTCGCGAAACGCGATGCGCAGCAGCCGGCGCACGCCGGAGCGATGGATGGCACGCGCGGCCTCGGGCGATTCGCTGACATCGAGGACGACGCCGTCGCCGCAGTCGCGCAGCGCCGGATGGCCGATCAGCACCTGCCCGGCTCGTTCGATTTCGACAATCTCGGGCAGGTCGCCGAATGCCCAGCCGGTGTGCCGTTGCTGCGCAGGGAGCGCATCCTCGCGCAACGCCGCTTCATTCGCCGGCGCCAGCTCCCGCCGCAGTTCCGCCAACTCGCGGCCCATGCCGAGCTGGCGGCCGTGCTCATCGAGGACCCGGAAGTTCATCCTCAGGTGCGGCGGGGCGGAATCCGGGCGGAACGCATCGGCAGGCACCTCGATCTGAAACTGATCGCGGATATGGCGCATTATCGCCGCTGCGAGCGGCGTGTCGCCGGCCGGCACGCGGGCGACGAAGTCCTGCGCAAACTGCTCGAGCGGACCGAGCTTGTGGCGCAACCGCTGCGGAATTCCGCGCGCGAGGGACTGCACTTTCTCCTTCAGCAGCCCGGGTACCAGCCACTCGCAGCGCCCGGCCGGCACCTGGTTGAGGAGCGCCACCGGAACCGTCATCGTCACGCCGTCTTTGGGCGAGCGCGGCTCGAAGTGATACTCCAGCGCGAAGCGGTTGGCGCCCGCCTGCAACTCGTGCGGGAAGTTTGCGGTGGTGATGCCGGCTGCCTCGTGCCGCATCAGATCCTCGCGCTTCAGATGCAGCAGCTTCGAATCGTTGCGCTCGGCTTGCTTGCGCCATTTCTCGAAATCGGCGCCGTTGTGGATCCCTTGCGGAACGCGCGAGTCGTACCAGGCGTAGATCAGTTCTTCGTCGACGAGGATGTCCGGCCGGCGCGACTTGTGCTCCATGCGCTCGATCTCCGCGACGAGGCGCCGGTTGTGTGCGAAAAACGGCGCTCGAGTTTCGTAGTCACCCTCGACGAGCGCCGATCGCAGGAAGATCTGGCGCGCGAGCACCGGATCGAGCGGCCCATAGTGCACGCGACGGTTGGCGTAGACCGGCAGGCCATACAGCGTTCCGCGCTCCAGCGCCACGACTTGGGCGCGGGCCTTCTCCCAATGGGGACGCTCGCGATGGCGTTTCAGCAGATGCCCGCCGAGGTCCTCCAGCCACGCCGGATCGATCGAAGCCACCGTGCGGCCAAAGAGGCGCGTGGTCTCGACCAGCGCGGCGGCGACGATCCATTTGCCGGGCTTGCGGACGCCCGAACCAGGATGCACCCAGTACTTGATTCCGCGCGCACCGGTGTAGCTTGCATCCGGCTCGTCCTTCATGCCGACATTTCCCAGCAGGCCTGCCGCAAGCGCACGATGGACCGACCGATAGCCTTCGGGTTTGCCCGGATCGGCGCCCGACTGCGGCCACCCCAGCTCGTTCGTCGCCTCGCGCAACTGCGAATGCACGTCGCGCCACTCGCGCATGCGCGGATAGGAAAGAAAATTCTCGCGGCATTGCCGCCGTGAAGGACCCTGCGGGAAGGCTTTCCAGAGCTTCCAGTACGCGACGAAGTCGGAGCGCTCGTCGTCGAATGCGGCATGACGCGCATCCGCCGCCGCCGCCATGTCCATGGGGCGCTCGCGCGGATCCTGGATCGAAAGCGCAGCCGCGATCACCAGCATCTGCTCGAGGCAACGCTCTTCGCGCGCTGCCACCAGCATGCGGCTGACGCGCGGGTCGAGCGGAAGCTGCGCCAGCTCGCGCCCGATCTGCGTCAGCGCGTGATCGTCGTCGACCGCACCGAGTTCCGCGAGCAGCCCATAGCCGTCGGCAATCGCCCGCGGCGCCGGCGGATCGACGAAGGGAAATTCCTCGACCTTGCCCAGATCGAGGGTCAACGCCCGCAGAATCACGCCGGCGAGCGACGAACGCAACACTTCGGGGTCGGTGAACGCAGGGCGACGCGCGAAATCCTCTTCGTCGTACAGGCGGATGCAGATTCCGTCCGCCACGCGGCCGCAGCGGCCGGCCCGCTGCTTCGCCGCTGCCTGCGAGATGTTTTCCACCTGCAACTGTTCGACCTTATTGCGATAGCTGTAGCGCTTGATGCGGGCAAGTCCCGTGTCGACGACATAGCGGATGCGCGGAACGGTGAGCGAAGTCTCCGCAACGTTGGTGGCAAGCACGATGCGGCGCGACGAGCCGGGGCGGAAGATGCGGTCCTGCTCCGCCGAAGAAAGGCGGCCATAGAGCGGCAGGAGCTCCGCATCGCGCAGCCGCCGTCCGGCGATCGCTTCGGCCGCCTCGCGGATTTCCCGCTCGCCCGGAAGGAAAACGAGCACATCCCCGGGCCCTTCGCGGCACGCCTCTTCCACGGCGTCGGCGAGCGCTGCCTCTTCTTCTTCCCGTGTCGTGTCTTCGGAATCGCCTGCCACCGCGCGATGGCGGATCTCGACCGGATAGAGCCTGCCGGAAACCTCGATCACCGGCGCGCCGCCGAAATGACGCGAGAAGCGCTCGGCGTCGATCGTCGCCGAGGTGATGACTACCTTCAGGTCGCTACGCTTGTGCCCCAGCCGCTTCAGGTACCCGAGAAGGAAATCGATGTTGAGGCTGCGCTCGTGCGCCTCGTCGATGATGATCGCGTCGTATTGCCGCAGCTGCGGATCGCTCTGCGTTTCCGCGAGCAAGATGCCATCGGTCATCAGCTTGATCGCGCAGCGCGGACCCACCTGGTCCTGAAAACGCACCTTGTAGCCGACCAGCGTGCCGAGCTCCGTCTTCAGTTCCTCGGCGATGCGCGCGGCGACCGAGCGCGCAGCGATGCGGCGCGGCTGTGTATGGCCAATGCGCGCTTTCACGCCGCGGCCCATTTCGAGCAGCATCTTGGGCAGCTGCGTGGTCTTGCCCGAGCCGGTCTCACCGCACACGATGACGACCGGATGGGCTTCGAGCGCAGCGCGAATCTCTGCGCGCTTCTCGGTGATCGGCAGCGCCGGGTCGAACGAGATCGGGAGGGCGAAGTTCAAGGCGCCGCGAGTATATGATTTGCCCGTGGCCGGACCGACCCGCGAATTCTGGCAAGAGCGCTTCCAGGCCGGCAACACGCCGTGGGATCGCGGCGAACCGAATCCACAGTTGCACGCATGGCTTGCGCAGGGCGCGCTCAAGCCGTGCCGCATCCTCATACCGGGTTGCGGCTCAGGCTATGAAGTCGCCACCCTGGCCGCCGCAGGCTTCGCAGTGACCGCGCTCGACTACGCGCCGGTCGCCGTCAAGCGCACGCAGCACCGGCTTGCGGCAGAAGGACTCTCGGCAACAGTGATCGAGGCCGACGCGCTTACCTGGCAGCCCGCCAAGCCATTCGACGCGGTGTACGAGCAGACCTGCCTGTGCGCGCTGTACCCGGATGCCTGGTGTGAATATTCCGACCAGCTCCACCGCTGGCTCGCACCGGGCGGCCGGCTGTTGGCCCTGTTTGTCCAGTTCCAGCGCGCGGGTGCGGCGGACGGCGCCATCCTCGGCCCGCCATACCACTGCGACATCAATGCAATGCGGGCGCTGTTTGCCGAACCGCGGTGGGGCTGGCAGAAACCGCCCTACCCTCGTATCGCACACCCCGCCGGATTCGCCGAACTCGCCGTGGTGCTCGAGCGCCGTTAGGTCCGACCGCTCGCGTACTATCGCCCTCGCCGACGAACGAGGTTGCCGTCGTCGTCGATCAGGGCAAAGAGCATCCGATGCCATTCTCCGGCAGCCTTCGCGCGAAGCTCTCGCAGGGTTTCAAATCTCCCGGCCAGTGTCGCCGGAAGCTTGAATGACGCCTCGACGCCGAAGAAGCCGGCCAGCTCGGCGCATTGGTGGCATACGCCGTTCTTCGTCACGAGTGCGCAGGTGCGACCGTAGCGGGCTTCGATGCTCGCCCGCGCTTCCTGCAGCCAATTCTTCACCTGGTTCACGGTTCCTCCCGTGAGCTCGCTGATTTCCTCGATGGAGAACCCATAGACCTCCTTCAGGAGCAGCGCGCCCGCCTTGGCCGGCGCAAAGCTGCGCATCGTGCAGCTGAAGCATGCGGCCAGATGCTCTTTTGCGATCAACGAATGTTCCGGCGAGGCGACCAGTTCGGTCGAGCGCTTCACGAATTCCGGATCGCTCTCGGCCGACTCCCGCAGGTCAAAGACGACCTCCTCCCGCCAGTTGCCATGGCGTCGCAGCTCGTCCAGCGCGAGGTTGGTGGCGATCCGGAACAGCCAGCGGCGCGCTGCCACCTCTTCTTGCGGACACCGGTCCAGGGCTTCATGGGCTTTCAAGTAGGTGGCTTGCACCAGTTCCTCGGCGAGCGCCGGTCGTGCAACGAGCCGTGTGAGATAGCCGGTCAGTTCGGCGCGCAGCCGCGCGACCTCGCTCGCCAGCCGTACGGCATCCATCCGTTTTCCTTCCTCGATCGTCTTAGAGGACATGAACTCTACACACGTCGGCCTGCGAGGCCCGCGATTTCACGCCCCGATCAAGCGGGTGATCGACGAGATACTGTTACCGGCCGGGATACGCAGTGGCAGCATGTTCGGGCACCCCGGCTATTACGTCGGCAGAAAGCTCGTCGCATGCCATTATGGAAGAGGACTGGCCATTCGCCTCCCGGAAAAACTCGTCGAAAGCCTGCTGCTGCGCCGACGGGCGAAACCTTTCCGGCCGTATGGAAAGGCGCCGATGCGTCATTGGGTGCTACTGCACCACGCGCGAGCGGAGGATTTCCGTACGGACCGGAAGCTCCTGATGATTGCCGTGCGCCTCGCCAATTCGATGCCATGAGCTTTGCACGAACCGTGTCAGCCGGCTTAGCTGGCGGAGGGGCGCTGAATCTGGCCATGTTGCTCACCTTTCGTGCGCTCGGCTTTGGCTGGAGCGGCCAGGGGATCCTGCTCAGCGATCCGACCCAAAGCCAGAAACTGATCGCCGTCTGGACGAGCCTGGAGCCGCTCCCCCGGATCATCGCTGATCCGCTGCCCATGACGCTTGGCTTGCTGCTGTTTGGCGTCGGGCACGCATTCGTCTACCGG
>DASUMM010000227.1:0-2723 GCA_036277655.1 Burkholderiales bacterium
GCGTCGCGCCGCGGCAGAGCGTCGAACTCTACGAGCTGTGTCGGCGCGGCAAGTGGGGCCTCGCGATGGAGCGCCAGCGGACGCTGTGGAAGCTCAACCAGGCGTTCGCGAAGTACAACCTCGCCGCCTGCATCAAGGGCGGCCTGCAGTTGCAGGGTTATGACGTCGGCGCGCCGCTTCCCCCGCAAGCGCCACTTGCGGCGGAGGGTCTGGAAGAAGTGCGGCGTGCGTTGACGTCGGTCGGTGCGTTGCCGGGTTAGCGCCGCGCTCGCGAGACTTCCGCCAGCCGCTTCGAGATCAACGCAGCCTGCCGCTGCATGGACGAGACGAGCGAAGGCAGCCGTGCGCTCGAGAGCCGGTCGGCGATGGCAGCGACGCTGATCGCCGCCACCGGCTCCTTCGCATGGTTGAGCACCGGCACCGCGACCGCGCGCGTGCCGAACACGACTCCGATGTCGGCGTACGCGTAGCCTTTCGCGCGCGCCGACCTCACTCGCTCGAGGAGTGCGCTCACGCTGAGCTTGTGCTTCGCGAGCCGCGGCTCGATTGCCTTGAGGATTGCGCGCGCCTCGCCTTCAGGCAGGAATGCGAGCAGCGCCAGCCCGCCGACGCCGACGCCGAGCGGGCGCCGCGCGCCCACTTCGATCGACAGCACTTTCACCGGATAGGGCCCGACCTTGCGCTCGACGCAGATCGAGTCGTGCCCGCTGCGGATGGTCAGGAACACCGTGTCGCCGACTTCCTCGGCGAGCGCGCGCAGGAACGGATCGGCGATCGAGCGGATCGGAAAGCGTCGCGTGCGCGCAAGGCCGAGGAGCGACACCTCCTGGCCGATCATGTAGCGGCGGCTGGATGCGTCCTGCTCGACCGCGCCTTCCTCGACCAGCACGCGCAGGATTCGGTGCGCGGTCGGTCGCGAAAGCCCCGCTTCCCGCACGATGTCGGTAAGGCGCACGCCTTGTTCCTGCCCGATCGCGAGGATGCGCAGGATGCGCAATCCCCGCCGGATGCTCTGCGCGCCGCCGACGCGGCCTTCGTTTTGCCCCAGCGCCGTCAGCGGATCACCGTCTTCTCGGTCTGCGCGATCGGCTTCATCGACACGATCTCGCCGAGCTTGGCGTACTTCGGCCCGGCGATGCGGCAGATCGGGCGCAGCAGCGCCGTATCGATCTTGCCGTCCGCGTACAGCCCCTCGCGAATGTGGAAAACGAGGATCTCGCCGACCATGAACTCGGAGCCCGTGTCGCCGAACTCGATCACGCGGTGGAGCTTGCATTCGAGGCTCACCGGCGCGCTGGCGAGGCGCGGTGTGCGGATCTTTCCGCTCGGTACGGTGGCAAGGCCAAGCAGCGCTGCTTCGCTCACTTCCGGTTCGTGCTCGATCGCGGAGAGATGCACCGGCTCGATCATCGTCTCGTCGGCGATGTTGACCACGAACTCCTGCATCGCATGGATGTTGACCGCGGTGTCCTTGCGCCTGCCGGCCTTGCGCCCGACGTTGATGCCGACCATCGGCGGCTTCTGCGAGACGAACGTGAAGGCACTGAAAGGAGCCAGGTTCACGCCGCCTTGCGGGGTGAGCGTCGTCACCCACGCAATCGGCCGCGGCACGACGATTCCGGTGATCAGCTTGTAGACCTGCTGCGGAGCAAGCGATGCGGCTTCGATGTCCATGCGGTCAGTTTCCATATGGTGGACGCCGGTAGCAAGGGTGAACCGGTACGCAACGTCCATATAGTGGAACGAAGGGCGACATGCCAATTGCTCCGCCGCGCGGCGTTCGCCTACAGTGCTGCAACCGGAACGAGGAGGAATCGCCCATGAAAGTGCTCGCTGTCCTGGCAGCGTCGTGCGCATTGCTCGCCGCGACGCCTGCGATCGCGCAAAAGTGGCCGGACAAACCGGTCAAGCTGATCGTGCCGTATCCGCCCGGTGGTAACGTCGACACTGCTGCGCGCCTCGTTGCGCCGGGGCTGCAGGAGGCGTTCGGCCAGCCGTTCGTGATCGAGAACAAGCCGGGCGCCGGCGGCATGATCGCCGGCGAGTTCGTCGCCAAGTCGGCGCCGGACGGCTACACCTTCTTCTTCACCGCGAACGGGCCGCTGCTCTACAGCCCGCTCATCTACGGCCGCTCGCCGTACCAGTGGGACAAGAACTTCACGCCGATCAGCTCGGTGTCCTTCACCTCGCTCGTGCTGCAGGTGCATCCGTCGGTGCCGGCGAAATCGATGAACGACCTGATCGCGATGGCGAAGAAAGATCCCGGCAAGCTGCTGATGGCTTCGCCCGGTGCCGGCACCACGAACCATCTGCTGAGCGAGATCCTGCAGGCGCGCACAGGCGCAACGTGGACGACGGTGCACTACAAGGGCAACGCGCCAGCGACCACCGACCTCCTCGGCGGGCAGGTGCAATTCAACTTCGACCAGGTCTCGGTGTCGCTGCCCTACATCAAGCAGGGCAGGGTACGCGCGCTCGCGGTGTCGTCTTCGAAGCGCGTGGCCGCGCTGCCCGACGTGCCGACGTTCGACGAGGCGGGGATCCAGGGCCTGGAAGCGGCGACGTTCACCGGCGTGATGGCGCCGGCGGGCACGCCGAAGGAGGTTCTCTCGCGCATGAGCGCAGCGCTGCAGAAGACGCTGCGCGACAAGCAGGTGATGGACAAATTCGACGGCCTGGGCGCCGAGGCACGCGGCTCGACGCCGGAAGAGTTCGAGGCCTAC
>DASUMM010000228.1:0-5991 GCA_036277655.1 Burkholderiales bacterium
GAGGGACCGAACTTCCTCGTGATCGATCCGGAAGAGTGCATCGACTGCACGCTGTGCGTGGCCGAGTGTCCGGTCGAGGCGATCTTTGCAGAGGATGACGTCCCGCCGGACCAGCAGGACTTCACCGCGCTCAACGCCGAACTCTCGAAGCTCTGGAAGCCGATCATCGAGCGCAAGCCGGCGCCCGCGGACGCCGACGAATGGGCGAAGGTGAAGGAAAAAAAGCACCTTCTCGAGCGCTGATACACTCGTATTGCGGCGCGCAAAAAAGCTGTGGTACCTCGACTACAGCAGCGGTCGACAAACCGTGACAGGAAACTTCGTGTCGTCGAATCTCGTCGTCGGCGTATCCTTCGTGCTCCGGGGTTATTCCTAGCGCTTTGGAGAGGGCTGAAATGGATGCCGCATCGATCGCTTTTACCGCCGTGTATCTGAAGGCCCCGCATGGGTACGTGGGCTTCGTTGAAGAGCTACCCGGTGTCAATTCGGATGGCCGCACCATCGAGGAAGCCCGGATGAACCTGCACCGCCTGGCGAAGATCGTTTTCGACGAGGAGCGCGCCCAAGCCGAGGAGATGCTCGAGGGCAAGGAAGTGGTGCGGGAGGAATTCCGCATTCCGTTGCGCTGGCGCACGCGGGCAGCCGCTCAATCAGGCGCCCAGGTCGAGAATTGAGAATCGGCGGCGCTCTTGGCGCCGCGACCCACCTCGTTTCCTTCAGCGCGGCACGCCTGCGGCGGCGAGTTCTTGCCTGACGCCCCGCAGCCAGGCCTTCACTTGGCGCGCGTTGGCGCTGCCCATCCGGATCAGAATCTTCTGGCCTGCCGAGCGCGTTTCGAGCCCCGGATCGGCGAACTCGTAGAGCACCTTCGGCCGCGTCAGCGCGATCGGCGCACCGACTTCCGGCGCAGCGAGCAGATCGTCGATGGTCTCCACGACGCGGTCATTGAAGTACTTGCCGCTGAAACCGAGTTGCTCGTAGGCGCGCTGGAAAAGCGGATACGTCTTCACATATAGCGCGACGAGCGCCGGCGCCGGCACCACGTCGAGCAGGCGAACGTACGCGGCATAACGCGATGCGTTCGACGGGTCGAGCGTCGCCTGCTCACCACTGGATGCGCGAAAACCTCCTGGCACGGCATGCAGCGGCATCATCCGCTGCGGCGCCGTGCGCCGCGGCAGGTTGTCGACAGTCGCCACGATGCGCGGAATCAGCCGGTCGGCGACCACCAGCTGATCGAACGCCTGGCGCCCGACGAGCAGCGCGATTGCCTCGCGCATCATGGAGTCGCTGTTCTCGAGCGTCGGCAGCGCAGCCGATTCCACGGCCGGCAGCGGATTGAGGATTGCGGGAGCGGAAGCCTGCGGCTGGGGGGCGGCCTTGGCTACGGCCGGCGCACGCACCTCCACCGCTGGCTCGCGCGAGTGAAAGTAGTAGCCGACGCCGGCCGCGATGGCGAGCGCAAGCACGCCGAGCACCCAGGGAAGCGAGCTTGGCTCGGGCCTCAGGTAGGGACGTTCTTCTTCGATGGTGCGCTCGGACATCTCAGGCATGCGGGAACACGTTATCTTGTCACGCATTGACCCGTGCGCGTGTAACAGAAAAGGAAAATCATGCTCGCGAAAGCGAAGCGCAGGAAAAAGCAACGCAAAACCCAGCGGCGAAGCAAAGAGTGAACCCGATAGCGTCGGGCTCCCACTGCGTGAGTCGGCAGGCTTGATCGACTGACTGGGCCCGCCGGCGCGGATTACTTCTTCGTCAACCCGGCGACGAATTCCTTCAGCGATTCGGTTCGCTCGACCACGCGGCACCCGGAGCGTTCGGCGCGCGTGCCGTCCGGAAATGAAACCAGTTCGGAATAGCGCACTTCGAGGTCGAGGATCAGAGGGACCTCGGTGTTCTGATCGATGCGGCAGCCTTTGAGCACCGTTCCCGGCTCGAGCGTGATGGCGGGGTCGTAGACCAGGAAGCCGAGCCCGCCGATGCTGATGTCGACCAGCCCGCCCGTGAACGACAGAATGCCTCCGGCATCGGCAAGGCATACCAGCGGGATCTGCGGCCAGATCGCGGCACGCTCGAGCTCGCGACGCTGGCGGGTAACGAGCACATCCGGGAACTTCAGCTGGATCGACGTCGCTCCATCATGCTCGGTTTTCTGCGGGTTGGCTGCTGCGAACTCGACGTGCCCGGCCTGGATCGAGGCAAAGAAGCTGCAGCGCGGCCGTGCGAGCAGGGCGGCGTTGGCTGCCTCGTCCGCGCTCGCCTCCAGCACGATGCGTGATCCTTCCGGGTCGATGAGGCGAAGCCGCGACTTGAACAACAGCTCGCCGCCCAGCAGGTGCGCCGTGATCGGCTCGTTGCCGGCTTGCAGGTAGCGCAGGACATCGGCGATCTCGCCCGAGGAATGGCGGATGACCTCGATCCGGTGTGCGCCAGGCGTCTGGATGGTCATCGCGCGAATTGTGCGGTCCCTAGCGGATCAAGATTGTTGTTCCGCGAAGACCTTCTTCGCGATTCGAAAACTGTCCATCGCCGCCGGCGCGCCGCAGTACGTTGCAACATGCAGCAAGGCTTCCTTGATTTCCTCCTTCGTCATGCCGTTGCGGATTGCCGCGCGCAAGTGAATCTCCAGCTCGTGCGGCCGGTTCAGTGCCGAGATCATCGCCAGATTCATGAACGCTCGCGTCTTCAGCGGCAGCACGCCTCGCGCCCAGCTTGCACCCCAGCCGTGCTCGGTGATGTAGTGCTGCAAGTCGATGGTGAAATCGTCGGCGTCGCGGAACGCCTTGTCGACGTACGCCTTGCCGAGCCACCGGCGACGGATCTTCAATCCTTCGGTGTAGGCCGCGCTGCGTCGCGCGGGTGCTTTCTTTCGTTTCGCCATCGGCCATTCCCCTTTTGGTCTTGGCGGCGGAGTCTAGCGCGTGCGCTGAACCCTCGCCGTATCATCGCTGCGTGAAAACGCGGTACTTCGTCGTCCTGGCAGTCGTAGCAGCCGTCCTGCTGGCCGGCGGGTGGTGGTTTCTCGCCGAACGCAGCAACGTCGTCGTCACCGATCACGCTGAGGCCGAACTTGTCGCGGCACGCGACGGCGCTGTACCCGACCAGCCGCTCCTCGTCGCGCTACGCCTGAAAGCCAAGCCGGGCTGGCATACGTATTGGCGCAACCCAGGCGACTCGGGCCAGCCGACTCAGATCGAATGGAAGCTCCCTTCCGGGTTCTCCGCGAGCGCAATCCGTTGGCCGGTGCCGGAGCGGCTTCCGATCGGCCCGCTCGCCAATTACGGCTACGAGGGCGAAGTTCTGCTGCCCGTGGAAATCAGAGTGCCGGCGGATGCGAAAGGAATAGCGACGCTCGCGGCGCGCGCGAATTGGCTGATCTGCGACCCCGATCATTGCCTGCCGGAGCAGGGCGATCTATCGCTTGCGCTGCCGATCGGCGCCGGTGGGCCGAGCAAATGGAGCCCGAAATTCGACGCCATCCGCCTGCCGCAGACGGTGCCGAAGGCTTGGAAGCTCACGGCGCGACGCGAAGGGGATCGCGTGTTGCTCGAGGCCGAGGGAATCCGGGAGGTGTCGCTGCTGTTCTTTCCGTACGAGGAAGGCAAGGTGCAGCATGCTGCGCCGCAGCCGCTGGAACGCACTGCGAAGGGCATTCGTCTCGCGATTCCCGTTTCCGCGCAGCCGGTGGGAGAATTCACCAGGCTCCACGGGATTCTCGCGACCGGCGCTGGAGCCGCGTTCGAAATCGACGTACCCGTGCAACGTTTGAAGGAGGCTTCATGAAGAAACTGCTCGCGCTCGCTCTCTTTGCCGCGCTTCCCGCAACCGCCGGCACCGTCGGCGCGCCGGCGCCGGATTTCGCGCTCGAGAACGCCGCCGGCGGCATCGTGAAACTTTCGCAGCACCGCGGCAAGTACGTGGTGCTCGAATGGGTGAACCCCGAGTGTCCATATGTTCGCAAGCACTATGGCAGCGCGAACATGCAGGGGCTGCAGAAGACGTACACCGCGAAGAACGTCGTCTGGCTGACGATCAACTCGACGCGCGCGGGACACCCGGAGCACAAGCCGGCGGCCGAGATGTCCTCCTGGATGAAGAAGATGAATGCCGGCGCTTCGGCAACGCTGCTCGACCCGAAGGGCGAGGCGGGCAAGGCCTACGGCGCGCGCACGACGCCGCACATGTACATCGTCGATCCGAAGGGCACGCTGGTGTACGCCGGCGGCATCGACGACAAGCGCTCGACCGATCCCGAGGACGTGAAGACCGCGAAGAACTATGTGCGCGCTGCGATGGAGGAGTTGCTGGCCGGGAAGCCGGTCAGCAACGCAAGTACCGCGCCCTACGGCTGCTCGGTCAAGTACTGATGCGTGCTACAATCCGCGCGCATGGATTTAAGAAGTAAGTGAATTCCCTCCCTTTCTGGTCGCCACAAGCGGCCCACCTAGTGGCAGTCGATTCCTTCCTTTGACCATCGTGCCCGCAGCGCGGCTCGGACAGCCACGCGCAATCGCAGTAAATTTTTTTCAGGAATGAAATGACTATGGCTACAGGTACCGTAAAGTGGTTCAACGACGCAAAGGGCTTTGGATTCATCACGCCGGATGACGGCGGCAAGGATCTGTTTGCCCACCACAGCTCGATTCAGGGATCGGGCTTCAAGTCGCTGAAAGAAGGGCAGAAGGTGACCTTCGATGTGACGCAGGGCCAGAAGGGCCCGGCGGCCGCGAACGTAAGGCCCGCGTAACTCCGGCGCGGCGTCCGCCAGTGGCGGGCGCCGCGCATCTCGAAAACCGCTAGGCCGCAGCCTTACCGCGGCCGACGCCATACCAGTCCACCTTGCGCGTCGCGAGCATCAGCGCGGCGAGCAGCGCAAAGAGCAGCAGCGAGCCGGCGAGGAGCGCATAGTCCTCGGCGGTGAGCAGCATGTAGAGCGCGCCGTAGAGTCCCGCCAGCACCGTGCCGAATCCAAGCGCGGTCGCCACGTTCCTCAGCACGTACACCACGTACACCGTGATCAGCCCGACGCAAGCAGCGGTCGCGGCGATGTAAGCCATTGCGAACGCGAGGTGTTCCGAAAGCGCGGTCAGCAGCAGGAAGAACATCGCGAGCGCAAGCCCGACCAGTGCGTACTGCATCGGGTGGATCGGCAGCCGTCGGAACAACTCGAACAGCAGGAACGCGACGAACGTCAACCCGATGAAGAGGAAGCCGTACTTCGATGCGCGCTCGAGGCGCAGGTACACGCCCACCGGCTCGATGAAGCTGACGCCGATTTCCTGCGCGAGCAGCGCGGCGCAAGGCCTCGCACGCTCGCAGGAGCCGAGGCGCTCGGCGCCCTGCGCCGCGTAGCGCGACACGCGCCACTGCGCGCTGAAGCCGTCGGCGGCGATCTCGTGCTTCGCCGGCAGAAACACGCCCTGGAACGAGGGATGCGGCCAGTCGGCGTGCATTGCAACGCCTGTGTCGCGCGAGAGCGGAATGATCGCCAACGCTTCGGCTCCCGCAAGCTCGAGTGCGAATTCGAAGTCGAGCTCGCGAGGACGCTCATCCAGCACGTCTCCGAGGATGGCGTGCACGCCCGAGCCGAGCGCGCCGTCCGCGCTGCCCGAGCCGAAAGCGATGGATTTTCCGCCGATCTGCAGTGTGCTGACGCTGCGGATCCCGCGCGGATCGGCGATGCCGACGACCAGATGCGGTGCGCTCCAGCGGATCCGCCCGCTCGGCGTTCCGACGCCGTACTGCTCGCGCGTGACGATGCGGCCTTTCGCGCGCACCTTCGCGCTGTAGAGCCGCGCCTTGTAGATGCCGCGCGCTTTTTCCGAGGTCGTAACTTCGACCGTCCACTCGATGGCTTCGAGCGGCAGCCTGGCGACCAGCCATTCGCTGCGCTCCGTGCGCCGCTCGCGGGTCTTGCCCTCGACGATCTCCTCGGTCACGTCGACCCAGTGACGCTCGTACGGAATCGCGAGGTAGGGACCCGAGAGC
>DASUMM010000229.1:0-2801 GCA_036277655.1 Burkholderiales bacterium
ACGGCCGAGCTTGCCTACTTGGAAAGCCCGGCCGGGCGCCTGTTCGAGCGCCCGTACGGGTGGGCCTGGCTGCTCGAATTGCAGGCCGAAGTGCGGCGGTCGGATCGAACCGAATGGTTCAAGGCGTTGCGCCCGCTCACCGAGCTTCTGGCGTCGCGCTTGCGGGAATTCATTGCCCACGCGCCGTACCCGGTGCGTGCCGGAACGCACGGCAACACTGCCTTCGCGTGCGTTCTCGCACTCGATTACGCTCGCAGCGTGCACGACGAGCCACTGGCGAGGGCGATCTCCGAGGCCGCGCGCAGATGGTATGGCGAGGATCGCGATGCGCCGGTCCGCTATGAGCCGTCGCTCGATGAGTTCCTGTCACCGGCGCTGATCGAAGCGGTATTGATGCGCGAAGCGCTCGAGACCGAGGATTTCGAGCGGTGGCTCGCCGGCTTCCTGCCGGAGGGGATCAAGGCGCTGGCGGATTCGCCAACAATCGCCGACCGCACCGATGCGAAGCAGAGCCATCTCGATGGCCTCTCGCTTTCCCGTGCCTGGTGCCTCAGACGCCTCGGCGGTTCATATTCCAAATTTGCCGAGCACCACCTCGCTGCCGGATTGCCGCATGTCGTCGGCGGCGACTACGTCGGCGAGCATTGGCTGGCGTCGTTTGCTGCGCTCGCGCTCGGCGAGCGCCCCTAATGACGTAGCACGCACTTTTCGTACAGGTCGGGCAGGTTGCCGTTCGGGTCATAGCGCGCTTTCAGCGCGCGGTAGGCATCGCCGCCGAACGCCTGCCAGAACTCTTCGCGCGGATAGTAGCTCTCCGAATAGAGCGACTTGATGCCCCCCAGGCGCGCGACTTCCTGCTCGATCATGCGGTTGAACGTCCCCGGCGTGCGGCCGCCGGGCTTTCGCACGACATCCCAGAAGCCGAAGTTGACGTAGAGCGCACCGGGACGCATCGGAAAGAGCGAGAACCGATTGGCCGCCGCGCTGGGCCGAACCGGGCAGGTCCAGAGCGGACGAATTCCTACTTCACGCTCGAAGAACTGCAGGAAATCGACGGCCTTCGCGATGGGAATGTCGACATCCTGGATCACGGATTCCGGATGCACGCCGCGCAGGCGATCGAAGGCGCGCGTGAGACCCAGGCGGCTGTTCCAGCGCATGATCTTCTGGTAGGTGCGGGAGCCCAGCCGCTTGCGGCCGTAGAGCCGCCGCAGCCAGGGAATCTGTGCGCCGAGGTTCTTCGAGCACCAGAACCAGTCGGTGTCCCAGCGCCACAGGAAGTCGCGTGCGGACAGGTAATCGGCTTCGCGCTCGAGGAGCGAGCGGTAGAAGATTTTTTCGAACGTATAGTCGCTGTGCCAGGGGGCGGCATCGATGAACTGCGCCGTGCAGAGCACCAGCGTATCGGCGCCAAAGACGACCCCGTCGACGAAATCGAGCGGCGCGGCGCACGCTTCTTCCATCGCGGCAAAAAAGGCGCGCGCATCGTCGAAGCGGCGATGGCGCAACTCGACCGAAGGCTTCACCGGCACCGTGCGCGCCCGAAGGCGCAGCGCATATCCCAGCGTGCCGTAGGAATTCGGAAAGCCGAAAAAGAGATCGCAATGCTCGTTCTGCGGCGTGCAGGTGAGCACCCGGCCATCGCCGGTGAGGACGTCGATCTCGAGCAGCGACTCGTGCACCAGGCCGTAGCGGAACGAGGACGCTTCGATGCCGACCCCGGCGGCGGCGCCCCCGAGCGTGATCGTCTTCAGCTGCGGCACCACTGCGGGCATCACGGATGCCTCGAGCGTTGCGTCGACCAAGTCCTCGTAGGTCGTCATGCCTTCGGCGTCGACCCAGCCGCGCGCCGGGTCGACTTGCAGCACGTGATGAAGCGATCGCACATCGAGGCGCACGCTCTGCGACGAGCGATCGCGGAACAGATTCGACGTACTCTTGGCGAGCCGCACGCGGCCTTTCGGCCGCGTCCCGAACGCAGCGACCAGCTTGTCGCGGCGCTCGGCGTAGCCGTTCATTCGCGGTACAGGAACGCGCGACTCATCGGGTAGTTCTCGCGCGAGATGTTGCCCTTGCTGAAGACGATCTGAAACAGATGGGTGCGCTCGGCCTGCGAGCGGAACATCTCCGCGCAGCCGATCAGGTACGCCCGCCAGATGCGCCGGAAGCGCTCGTCGAACTTGCTGCGATCAAGCGCGTGGATGCGCTCCCAGTTGCGATCGAAGCGAGCGGCCCATTCGTCGAGGGTGAGCGCGTAGTGCCGGCGCAGGTTCTCGATGTCGACCACCTCCAGCCCGTGATCCTCCATGGCGACGATCACGTCGGCAAGGCTCGGGATCCAGCCGCCGGGAAAGACATGCTCGCGAATGAAGAATTCGGTGTCGCGGCGGCCGACGTGGCCGATGAAGTGGAGCATCCCGAGCCCGCCCGGCTTCAGAAATTCGGCGTGCGCTTTCACGACTTCCTCGAGCTGGTCGCGCCCGGCGTGCTCCAGCACGCCGATCGACACCACCTTGTCGTAGGGGCCGGAGACGTCGCGGAAATCGGCTTCGACGACGTTCAGCTTGCCGCTCAAGCCGCGGCGGCGGATTTCTTCGTCGACGAAGCGCACCTGCTCGGTCGTGTTGTTGACCCCGGTGACCGACACGCCATAGCGCTCGGCGGCATAGAACATGAAGCCGCCGAAGCCGCTGCCGATGTCGACGACCGAATCGCCGGGCGCAAGCCGCACCTTGCGGCAGACGTGCTCGAGCTTGTTCACCTGCGCCTCTTCGAGCGTGCGCGTCCCTTCCTTCCAGTAG
>DASUMM010000230.1:0-10181 GCA_036277655.1 Burkholderiales bacterium
ACATGGAGACGGTCTTCCTCACGCCGTCCGAACAGCACATGTTCATCTCGGCGACGCTGGTGCGAGAAATCGCGATGCTCGGGGGCGACGTCTCGAAGTTCGTGCACCCGCTGGTGCACGAGCGGCTCGCCGCGAAGGTGCGCTCCGGCGGCGGCTGAGCGTCAGCGCTGGCAGCCTGCGCAGTAGTAGCTCGCGCGCTGCCCTTGGACGATGCGACGGATTGGCCTTGCGCAACGCCCGCAAGGCTTTCCGCTGCGATCGTAGACGTTGTATCGCGTCTGGAAGTAGCCCGGCTCACCGTCGCCGCCGACGAAATCGCGCAACGACGACCCTCCCGCCCGGATCGCTGCGCGCAACGTGACCTTGATTGCTGCGACGAGGCGTGCGCAGCGCTCGAGCGAAAGCCCTCCGGCGCGCGTCTGCGGGCGAATGCCGGCGCGAAAGAGCGCCTCGGAAGCGTAGATATTGCCCACGCCGACGATGCGCTGACCGTCCATCAGGAACTGCTTGATGGGCGCGCGCGCCCCTTTCACCATTGCGTGCAGCCGCTTCGCGCTGAAAGCGCGCGAGAGCGGCTCGATCCCGAGATGACGCAACAGCGGATGTTCCTCGGGCGGTGATTCGGTCCACAGCAGCGCACCGAAGCGCCGTGGATCGCGCAGGCGCAGCACCTGCGCGCCGAACGCGAGGTCGACGTGGTCGTGCTTCTGCGGCGCGGTTCCCGGTGCAACGATCCGCAGGCTGCCCGACATGCCGAGATGCACGATCAAGTGGCCGCCGTCGCAATCGAGCAGCAGATACTTGCCGCGACGCGACACCCGACGAACTTTGCGTCCGGCCAGACCCGACACCGAATCGGGCACGCGCCAGCGCAGGCGCGGTTCCCGCACGACGACGGCCGAGATCGCGCGGCCGGTAACGTGCGGTGCAATTCCGCGCCGCGTGACTTCGACTTCCGGAAGCTCCGGCAACGGCTTTTTCTCTTGTGCGGAGCACCGAATATACCTACACTTTCGCGCTTCATGCGCTTCGCTAGAAACCCCCTGATTGCGCTGGTTTTTGCGTGCGGGTTCGCAATTCCGGCACTGGCACAGAATCCCGCCGACGACGACGATGACGACGATGCGCCGCCGCCCGCCGAAGAGGCGCAGCCTGCAGTCAAGCTCCCGCAGGGGGATCTGAGCGAGCAGCGCCTGTATTCGTTCCTGCTTGGCGAGATCGCTGCGCAGCGCGGCAACGGCGGGCTCGCCGCAAAGACGTATCTGGAGCTCGCGCGCGAAACGCGCGATCCGCGAGTCGCCCGGCGCGCCGTCGAGCTGGCAACGCTCGCGCGTGCGCAGGACGTGGCGCTGGATGCGGCGCAACTGTGGTCCGAGACGGCGCCGAGCTCTCCACAGGCGCTGCGCACGGTGACCGCAATGCTGGTGAGTGCGCGTCGGGTCGACGACGCGGCTCCGTATCTGGCGAAGCTGTTGAGTGGCGAAGGTGCCGCCCCCGGCGGCTTCATGCAGCTCGCGCAGCTGCTCGCCCAGAACCCCGACAAGGCAGCGAACCTGCGCGTCGTGCGCAAGCTGGTCGAGTCGCATCCGCGCGTGCCCGAAGCGCATTTCGCGCTCGCGCAGGCCGCCGTCGCGGCAAACGACGAGGCGCTCGCGCTCGTCGAGCTGAAGCAGGCCACCTCGCTCAAGCCCGAATGGGATCTCGCGGCGATTTTCGAAGCGCAGATCCTGCGGCGACGCGCTCCGGCCGAAGCGATCGAGCGGCTGGGCGCCTACCTCGACAAGTATCCGAAAGCGCGCGACGCGCGCATGAGCTACGCCCGGTTGCTGGTCGGCGAGAAGCGCTATCCGGAGGCGCGCAAGCAGTTCGAGCAGCTGCTCACGCTGCACAAGGACGACAGCGAGGCGATCTACGGCGTCGGCCTGCTCGCGATGCAGGCGAAGGACTATGCGACCGCCGAGGCGAATCTGACGAAGCTGCTCGAAGTCGGCTTTCGCGACCCGAACGGCCTGCGCTTCACGCTTGCGCAGATCGCAGAGGAGCAGAAGGACTGGACGCGGGCGATCGGCTGGTACGACTCCATCCGGCGAGGTGAACACGCTTTTCAGGCGCGCATGCGCACCGCGGGCGTGCTCTCCAAGCAGGGCAAGCTCGATGAGGCGCGCAAGTATCTGCGTACGGTAAACGCCGGCGAGGGCCAGAAAATCCAGCTGGTGGTCGCCGAGGCGCAACTGTTGCGCGAAGCGAACCGTCACGGCGAAGCGTTCGAGCTGCTCGGCAAGGCGCTCGAAGCGAGCCCCAAGCAGCCGGAGCTGCTCTACGACTATGCGCTGACGGCCGAGAAGGTGAACCGGACCGACCTGCTCGAAGCGAACCTTCGCACGCTGATCGAACTCAAGCCGGATCATGCGCACGCCTACAACGCGCTCGGGTATTCGCTCGCCGATCGCAACGAGCGGCTGCCCGAGGCAAGAAAGCTGATCGAGAAAGCGCTCGAGCTTGCGCCCGAGGATTACTACATCATGGACTCGCTGGGCTGGGTGCTTTACCGCCAGGGCGACCTGAAGGGCGCGGCGCAGCAACTGCGCCGCGCATGGAACGGCCGACCCGACGGCGAGATTGGCGCACACCTTGGCGAAGTGCTCTGGATGATGGGCGAGCGCGCCGAAGCGGAGAACATCTGGCGCGAGGCGCTCGAGGCGAGCCCCGACAGCGACACGCTGCAGAAGACGATTCAGCGTCTGCGCAAGTAGCACCCTCCACGCAATTCCATGACGAGCGCCCGCGCCCTCTTGCTGGCCGCGGTGCTGCTCTTTTCGGCCTGCGCCGAACTGCAGGTGCGGCGTCCCGAGGCAACGTTCGAGTTCGAGCTCTCCGGACGCATCGCGGTGCGCTTTCGCGACGAATCTTCGAGCGGCAACTTCGCCTGGCGGCACGGCACCGCGGACGACGAAGTGCTGATTACGACGCCGCTCGGCCAGGGCGTTGCGCGCATCGTGCGCGCGGGTGATGCGGTGACGCTCACCGACGCAGAAGGAAAGGAGCATCGCGCGAGCGACGCCGAAGCGCTCACCGAGCAGGTGCTCGGTTTCCGCTTGCCGCTCGCCGGGTTGGCCGAATGGGTGCGTGCCCGCCCCGGCCCGGGCCCCTCCGAAGTGCGCAAGGACGGCGCCGGCCGCATCGTCGAGCTGGAGCAAGCAGGGTGGAAGATCGAGTACCTCGACTGGCAGGAGGACGGCCGCCTTCCGTCGCGCCTGCGGCTGCAATATCCCGGGCTCGAGCTGCGGATCGCAATCTCGCAATGGAAGTAGCCGGCGCTCTGGAGTGGTTTCCCGCTCCGGCGAAGCTCAATCTCTTCCTTCATGTGCGGGGTCGCCGGGCCGACGGCATGCACGAGCTGCAGACGGTCTTCCGCCTGATCGACCGCGCGGATCGCATCGGGGTGCGCGTGCGCAGCGACGGCGCCATCCGGCGCCTCGGCGATGTGCCGGGCATTCCGGCAGAGGAAGATCTCTGCGTGCGCGCTGCACGCAAGCTGCAGCAGTCCGCCGGCTCGCGCTTGGGTGCGGATTTGATGCTGGAAAAGCAGGTTCCGATCTGCGGCGGGCTCGGCGGCGGTTCTTCGGATGCGGCGACCGTGCTTCTTGTCCTCAACCGTCAATGGGGTAGCGGGTTTTCCCGCGCTCGACTGATGGCGCTCGCGCTCGAGCTTGGCGCGGACGTGCCGTTCTTCATCTTCGGCCAGAACGCGCTCGGCGAGGGGGTGGGCGAGCGGCTGAGCGCCCTTTCGCTCCCCCCGCGCTGGTATGTGGTGCTCACTTCGCGCACGCGCGTCGGCACGGCTTCCGTTTTCGCAGATAACGCGTTGACACGAAATACGAAACCACTCAAAATACCGCCCTTTTTCTTTGGCCTTGGCAGGAACGATCTCGAAGCAGTGGTTGCGCGGCGCCACCCCGAGATCGCGGCGAATCTGGAATGGCTTCGAAAGCGAAGTGCCGGGGCGAGGATGACGGGCTCAGGGGGTTGCGTGTTCGCCGAATTTGCCGCGGAGAGCGAAGCGCTCGAGGTGCACGCGGCGCTGCCAGAGGGGATGCGCGGCTTCGTTGCGCGCGGGCTGGATCGTCACCCGCTGCACGACTGGGCAGATTGAACCGATTTCCGCTGGGGAGTCGCCAAGTTGGTTAAGGCACCGGATTTTGATTCCGGCATTCGTGGGTTCGAATCCTACCTCCCCAGCCATTCATTGATGCGAATGTGAACCAGGCGAATATGGTCTCGTTGCCGCTCGAACGCTTGATGGTGTTCACTGGAAACGCCAATCCTCGCCTTGCGCAGGACGTGGTCAAGCACCTCAACATCTCGCTCGGGCGTGCGGTGGCGGGCCGCTTCTCCGACGGCGAAGTGATGGTCGAGATCATGGAGAACGTGCGCGGCAAGGACGTGTTCGTGCTGCAATCGACGTGCACGCCGACGAACGACAACCTGCTCGAGCTGATGGTGATGGTCGATGCGCTGAAGCGCTCTTCGGCGGCCCGCGTCACCGCGGCGATCCCGTACTTCGGCTATGCGCGCCAGGATCGCCGCCCGCGCTCGGCGCGCGTGGCGATCAGCGCCAAGGTGGTCGCCAACATGCTCACTTCGGTCGGCGTCGCGCGCGTGCTGACGATGGACCTGCATGCCGATCAGATCCAGGGCTTCTTCGACATCCCGGTCGACAACATCTACGCCGCGCCAGTGCTGCTCGGCGACGTGTGGAAGCAGCGTTACGAGGACCTGATCGTCGTTTCGCCCGACGTCGGCGGCGTGGTGCGGGCGCGTGCGCTTGCCAAGCGGCTGGAATCGGACCTCGCGATCATCGACAAGCGCCGCCCGAAAGCGAACGTCTCCGAAGTGATGAACGTGATCGGCGAAGTGAAGGACCGCACCTGCGTGATCATGGACGACATGGTCGACACCGCGGGGACGCTCGTGAAGGCGGCGCAAGTGCTGAAGGAAGAAGGCGCGCGCAAGGTGGTCGCCTACTGTACGCACCCGGTGCTTTCCGGCACGGCGGTGGAGCGCATCCGGGGCTCCGACTTGGACGAGCTGGTGGTCACGGACACGATCCCGCTCAACGAAGAAGCGCGCAACTGCCCGAAGATCCGACAGCTCTCGGTCGCCGGGCTGCTTGCCGAAACCATTCTGCGAATCTTCACCGAGGATTCGGTGAGCTCGCTCTTTATCGAATAACCAGGAGAATGCAATGAAGATCGAAATCCAGGCGCGCAAGCGCGACGTGCGGGGCACCGGTGCCAGCCGCCGCATGCGTACGGC
The DNA here is from genome assembly GCA_036277655.1 of Burkholderiales bacterium. Lineage (GTDB taxonomy): Bacteria > Pseudomonadota > Gammaproteobacteria > Burkholderiales > SG8-39 > 2-02-FULL-66-14. The sequence goes on from DASUMM010000230.1 coordinate 5,317, forward strand.
CGGACGGGTGCCCGGCATCCTGTATGGCGGCGACAGCGGCGCGGTGAACATCGAGCTGGATCACAAGGAGCTCTACCGCCATCTGCGGAACGAATCGTTCCATGCATCGATTCTGACGCTCAAGCTCGACGACGCGCCCCAGCAGGTGCTGCTGCGCGCGTTCAACATGCATCCGTTCAAGGCGCAGGTGCAGCACGTCGACTTCCAGCGCGTCTCGAAGGATCGCAAGATCCACATGAAGGTGCCGCTGCACTTCGTCAACGCCGAGAAGTCGCCCGGCGTGAAGGAGCAGGGTGGCGTGCCGAACCACGTGATCAACGAAATCGACATCACGTGCCTGCCGGACGACCTGCCGGAGTTCCTCGAGGTCGACATGGGGAACCTCAAGGTGGCGCAATCGATCCACGTGAACGAGCTGACGTTCCCCAAGGGCGTGCAGCCGGTCCTGCACCGGGGGGAAAACCCGGTCGTAGCGACGATCATCGTGCCGACGCTCGTCACCGAGGAAGAGGAAGCCGCGGCCGCGGAAGCGATCCCGGCGGCAGCCGATGTGCCGACCACCGAGCAGGCAGCGCCTGTCGAGAAGGCCGAGGAGGGCGCCGACAAGGCGGAGAAAACCGACAAGAAAGAGAAGAAGTAATTGCCTTCCAACAAGATCCGGCTTGTTGTCGGCCTGGGAAACCCGGGCCGGGAATACGAGCGCACGCGGCATAACGCCGGCTGGTGGCTGGTGGAGCGCTTCGCGGTGTCGTGCGGCATCGCGATGCGCAAGGACCAGCGATATCAGGCGCTCGTCGGGCGCCACGCCGAGAGCGGCGCCTGGCTGCTGCTTCCGCAGACGTTCATGAATGCAAGCGGCCGCTCGGTGCTCATGCTCGCCGGGTTCTTTCGCATCCCGCCCGAGGAAATCCTCGTCGTGCACGACGAACTGGACTTTCCGCCGGGCGTGGCGAAGTTGAAGCAGGGCGGCGGCATCGCCGGGCACAACGGCTTGCGCGACATTTCGCAGAAGCTCGCTTCGCACGAGTATTGGCGCCTGCGCATCGGCGTCGGTCGTCCTCCCAGCATGGAGGAGGGGGCCGACTACGTGCTGCAGAAACCGCCGGCCGAAGAGCGCGCGGCGATCGACGAGGTGATCGAGCGAGCGCTGCAGGCGCTGCCGATGTGCCTTGCCGGCGATGTGCAGGGCGCGATGCTCAAGCTGCACACGCAGGAAAAGCCGGCGAGTGCGCCGGCGGCGACTTCGGTCCCGGGCAAGCCTTGACGCTTCGCTGCGGCATCGTTGGACTGCCGAACGTCGGCAAGTCCACGCTCTTCAATGCGCTCACGCGCTCGGCGATCTCGGCGGAAAACTACCCGTTCTGCACCATCGAGCCGAATGTCGGCATCGTGCAGGTTCCCGATCCGCGGCTGGAGCAGCTTGCAGCAATCACCAAGCCGCAGCGCGTGGTGCCCGCGACGGTGGAATTCGTCGACATCGCCGGACTGGTTGCCGGAGCCTCGAAAGGCGAAGGCCTCGGGAACCAGTTCCTCTCGCACATCCGCGAGGTAGACGCGATCGCGCACGTGGTGCGCTGCTTCGAGGATCCGAACATCGTCCACATCACGGGTCGGGTCGATCCGCTCTCCGATATCGAAACCATCCAGACGGAGCTGGCGCTCGCCGATCTGCAATCGATCGAGCGGCAGCTGGGCAAGGTGGCCAAAGTGGCGCAGACCGGCGGCGACAAGGAAGCGCAACGCCTGGTGGCAGTGCTGGAAAAGGCGCAGGCCGCGCTCGACCAGGGAAAGCCCGCGCGCTCGATCGGCTGGGCGAAGGAAGAGCGGGTGGTGCTCGATCCGCTTTTCCTGCTGACGATGAAGCCCGTGCTGTACGTGGCCAATGTGTCCGAGCATGGGTTTCACGACAATCCGCTGCTCGCGGCAGTCGAGCGGCATGCGGCGAGCGAGAACGCACCGGTGGTCGCCATCTGCGCGCAGCTCGAAGCGCAGATCGCCGACATGCCGGACGAAGACAAGCAGGTGTTCCTTGCCGACATGGGCATGCAGGAGCCCGGCTTGAATCGCGTCATCCGAGCCGGCTACAAGCTGCTTGGCCTGGAGACGTTTTTCACCGCCGGCCCGCGCGAGGTCCACGCCTGGCAGCTGCACATCGGGCAGACCGCCTCGGCGGCCGCTGGGACGATCCATACCGACTTCGAGCGTGGGTTCATCCGCGCCGAGGTGATCGCATGCGAGGACTATGTCGCCTCCGGCGGCGAGCAGCGCGCGAAGGAAGCCGGCAAGATGCGGCTCGAAGGCCGCGATTACGTGGTGCGCGACGGCGACGTCATCTATTTCCGCTTCAACGTGTGAGGCTATGATGCGGCCGCGAGGAGGGCTTTGCATGGGGCGATTGCTGATCGCATTTCTCGTCGCGGCACCGCCCGCCGCGCTCGCCACCGACCTGCCGCTTTTCGATGCGCACCTGCATTATTCGCACGACGCGTGGGAAACGCTGCCGCCGAAAGATGCCATTGCCCTCCTGCGCAAGGCAGGCTTGAAGCGCGCGCTCATTTCCAGTTCCGGCGATGACGGGCAGCAGCGCCTGCATGCCGAAGCACCGGACCTCGTGCTGCGTTCTCTGCGCCCGTACCGCTCGCGCGGCGACGTCTCGACCTGGGTGCGTGACGAAACCGTGCCGCCCTACATGGAAGATCGCCTGCGCAGGTTCCGCTACGTCGCGATCGGCGAATTCCATCTCTATGGAGCGGACGCCGACCTCCCGGTGCCGCGCCGCCTGGTGCAGCTCGCGAAACAGCACAATCTGGTGTTGCACGCGCATTCGGACGCCGATGCCGTCGAGCGGCTGTTCAAGCAATGGCCGGAAGCGAAGATCCTGTGGGCGCATTCCGGGTTCGATCGGCCGGAGGACATCCGTAAGATGCTGCGCAAGCATCCGAACCTGTGGGCCGATCTGGCGTTCCGCAGCGACCACGGCTCGGGCGGCAAGGTGAATCCCGAGTGGCGCGCCGCGTTCCTCGAATTTCCGAGCCGCTTCATGGTCGGCACGGATTCGTTTACGCCGGAGCGCTGGCATTACATCGGCGAGCACGCAAAGTGGTCGCGGCAGTGGCTCTCCGACCTGCCTCAGGAAGTCGCCGAGCGCATTGCCTGGAAGAACGGCGAGACGCTGTTCGAGTTCGCGATCAAGGCCAAGTGAGATCGATTGCGCTCGGTGTTGCGGTGATGTTTGCGCTGCCGGCGCAGGCGTGCGAGCTGCCGGGGGGCGGCAAGAGCGTCGACAGCTCGCTCTACACCCTCGTTTACCGCTCGCAGCCCGAGCGCATTAAGGTCGGCGAGCATTTCGCCCTCGACCTTGCGGTTTGCGCGAAAGGCGCAAAAGCTCTGCCTGGCACCGTCGGCGTCGATGCGTGGATGCCTGAGCACCGCCACGGCATGAACTACAAGGCGGCAATTCGCTCGCTCGGCGCCGGCCGCTTTCGCGCCGAAGGGCTGATGTTGCACATGCCAGGGCGCTGGGAATTCGTCTTCGACGTCGGCGGCGAGCGCCTCGCCGACAGCATCCGGATGGAATGAAGCGGGCGCTGCTTGCAGCGTGCTTGTTTTCGCTCGCGGCCGCTGCAGCTTCGCAGGCGCCCGAGTTCTCCGCCGAGGAAGTGCGCGCCATCCTGCGCCATGGTCCGTGGCCGCCCGAGTGGAAGACCGATCCCTCCAACCGCGTCTCCGGCAAGCCGGAAGCGATCGCGCTGGGAGAGAAGCTTTTCTTCGAGCCGCGCATTTCGGCGAACGGGACCATGCTTTGCGCCACGTGTCACGTGCCGTACCGCGCGTTCCAGGACGGTCGGGCGCGCGGGATGGGTCATGTGGAAGTCGATCGCAATACGCCAACCCTGCTCGATGTTCGCTGGAACCGCTGGTTCGGCTGGGACGGTGCCGGCGATTCGCTGTGGGCGCAAAGCGTCCGCCCGATTCTCGATGCGCGCGAGATGGGCGGCAGCCTCAAGGCTGCTTCGGCGTTGATTCGCAACGATCCGGAATATCTGTGTCGCTATCGGCAGGCGTTCGGATCTGCCCCTCCCGCAGAGGACGAGACGCTCCTCGCCGACATCGGAAAGGTGCTCGCCGCATTCCAGGAAACGCTGGTGAGCGGCCGCTCCGCGTTCGACGAATTTCGCGATGCGCTCGAGCGCGGTGACGCAGCGGCGCAGGCGCGCTACCCGGAAGAAGCGCGGCGCGGCCTGAAGATTTTCGTCGGCAGGGGCGCCTGCAACTTGTGTCATCTCGGGCCGGCATTCACGAACGGGGAATTCCACGACGTCGGCGTGCCGCACTTCATCCGCCCGGGCGAAGTCGACGCCGGCCGGCACGGAGGCATCCGCAGGCTGAAGGAAAGCGCTTTCAATCTGCTCGGCCGCCATAACGACGACCGTTCCGGGTCTGCGGCGACGAAGACGAAGCACGTCTCGCTCGAGCACCGCAACTTCGGCGAATTCAAGGTCCCGGGCCTGCGCAACGTCGCGGCGACTGCGCCGTACATGCACAATGGCCGTCTCGCCACACTCGCCGATGTCGTGCGTCACTACTCCGAGATCAATCCCGACCGCCTGCACTCCGACGGCGAAGCGATCCTGAAACCGCTCAAGCTCAATGAACGGGAGGTTGCGGACGTGGTTGCGTTCCTCGAATCGCTCAGCGAGCGCTCGAGCACGCTGGCGGAGCGCAAGCCTGCGGATCCTTGCGTTCCGTGAGCCGGACATGGGTCGACTTCTTTCCCTTCTCATCCTTGGCGTAACCGTCCTCGCGGCGTCCGCCCCCGCATCGGCGCAGCGCGCCAATGTGCCGCCACGCGTTGCCGTCATTCT
>DASUMM010000231.1:0-2019 GCA_036277655.1 Burkholderiales bacterium
GTACATGCCCATTACCTACTGGACCGCGGTGATCGGATCGCTCGCGCTCGCCGGCATCCCGCCCTTTGCGGGGTTCTTCTCCAAGGACGCGATCATCGAGCTGACGCATCTGTCGACGACGCCCGGAGCGACGTTCGCGTACTTGTGCGTGCTCGCCTGCGTCTTCGTCACTGCGTGCTACACGTTCCGGCTCGTCTTCATGGCGTTCCATGGCGAGCCGAGGTTCGACCCGGCGCACCCGCCGCATGAATCGCCGAAGGTGGTCACGGTGCCTTTGGTGCTGCTCGCAATCCCGTCGGTCGGGGCGGGGTGGTGGGTCGGCTCGTTCGTGTTCGGAGATTATTTCGGCTCGAGCATCGTCGGGCCGAAGGCGCCGCAGTGGCATGGCCTCTGGAGCTACACGCTGCATGGTCTCGCGCAACCGCCGTTCTGGCTCGCGATCGCCGGCATCGGCACTGCCTGGTACCTGTACTGCGTGCGCCTCGATCTGCCCAAGCGGATCGCGGTCGCTCTCGGCCCGCTCTATGCGCTCGTCGAGCGCAAGTACGGGTTCGACGAGCTGTACCAGTGGCTGTTTGCCGGCGGTGCACGCCGCATCGGCGAAGGGTTCTGGAAAGGCGGCGACCAGCGCACGATCGATGGCCTGCTCGTCAACGGCTCGGCACGCATGGTCGGCTGGTTCTCGGGCGTGGTGAGCCTGCTGCAATCCGGCCTGATCTACAAGTACGCGGTGTGGATGCTGTTCGGCATCCTGCTCGCGATGACCTGGTTCCTGTTCCTCGCGCCGAAGGCTTAGGACGATGCCGCTCACCGCACCGCTGCTTTCGCTTGCGATCTGGGTGCCGATCGTCTTCGGCCTGGGCGTGCTCGCCGCCGGCGGCGACCGCGAGGCGCCGGCGCAGCGCTGGCTTGCGCTCGTCGGCGCGATCACCGGCTTCCTCGTCACGATCCCGCTGTGGACCGGGTTCGATCCGCGCACCGCCGAGATGCAGTTCCAGGAGCTCGCGCCGTGGATCGAGCGCTTCAACATCCACTACCACCTCGGCGTCGACGGCATCTCGATGCTGTTCGTGCTGCTGAACAGCTTCATCACGATCCTGATCGTCGTCGCCGGCTGGACGGTGATCGAGTCGCGCGTCGGCCAGTACATGGGCGCGTTCCTGATCATGTCCGGGCTGCTGAACGGCGTGTTCGCGGCGCTCGACGGGGTGCTGTTCTACGTCTTCTTCGAAGGCACGCTGATCCCGATGTTCCTCATCATCGGCATCTGGGGCGGGCCGAACCGCGTGTACGCCGCGCTCAAGTTCTTCCTGTATACGTTCCTCGGCTCGGTGCTGATGCTGGTCGCGCTGCTCTACCTGTACGGCAAGTCCGGCGGCAGCTTCTCGATTCTCGACTGGCACAAGCTGCCGTTGCCGCTCGCGGTGCAGAAGCTGCTGTTCTTCGGACTGCTGCTCGGGTTCGCGGTGAAGGTGCCGATGTGGCCGGTGCACACCTGGCTTCCGGATGCGCACACCGAGGCACCGACCGGCGGCTCGGTGGTGCTGGCGGCGATCCTGCTCAAGCTCGGCGCCTACGGCTTCATCCGCTTCACGCTGCCGATCGTGCCGGACGCTTCGCGCGACCTCGCCTGGTTCATGATCGCGCTTTCGCTGATCGCGGTGGTCTACATCGGCTTCGTGGCGCTCGCGCAGACCGACATGAAGAAGCTGATCGCATACTCGTCGATCTCGCACATGGGCTTCGTCACGCTCGGCTTCTTCGTCTTCAACGCCTACGGCGTCGAGGGCGGCCTGGTGCAGATGATCTCGCATGGCTTCGTCTCGGCGGCGATGTTCCTCTGCGTCGGCGTGCTGTATGACCGCATGCACTCGCGCAACATCGCCGACTACGGCGGCGTCGTGAACACGATGCCGAAGTTCGCCGCGCTGATGATGCTGTTCGCGATGGCGAACTCCGGACTGCCGGCGACCTCCGGCTTCGTCGGCGAATTTCTGGTGATCATGGGCGCGATGAAGG
>DASUMM010000232.1:0-2655 GCA_036277655.1 Burkholderiales bacterium
TTCAACAGCGCCGAGTATCCCCGGATGACCTTCAAGTCGACGAACGTGAAGTTCGCCGGCGACAACCCGTCGGAAATCGAAGGGCAGCTGACGATGCTCGGCGTCACCAAACCGGTCACGCTGCGCGTCGATCGCTTCACCTGCAAGGACCATCCGCTCGCCAAGCGACCGGCGTGCGGCGGCAACGTCTCTGGTTCGCTCAAGCGCTCGGAGTTCGGAATGAAGTACGGGCTTCAGGGAATGAGCGATGAAGTCCGCCTGATGATCAACTTCGAAGCGCTGAAAGATCAGTAGCGCATTCAGACGGCCGGGGCGAGCGCTTCCAGCAAGCTCTCCTGGGTAATGCGGACCCGGCCGCTGCGCTTCGCCACCGCGCGCACGTACTCGCCCTCGGAGTTCATGATCCAGGTCTGCGGAGAGTCCTCGAGGTAGGCCTGCAGGCCTTCCTTGAGGACGCGTGCTTTCAGTGCCGGGTCGAGCACCGGAAACGCGAGCTCGATGCGGCGGAAGAAGTTGCGGTCCATCCAGTCGGCGCTCGCGAGGTAGACGTTCTCTGCGCCCTCGTTGAGAAAGTAGAACACCCGCGTGTGCTCGAGGAACCGGCCGACGATCGAGCGCACGCGGATGTTGTCCGAGAGACCGGGCACCCCCGGCCGCAGCGCGCACACGCCGCGCACGATGAGATCGATCTGCACGCCGGCCTGCGAGCAGGCGTACAGATCCTCGATCAGCTCGGGCTCGAGCAGCGCGTTCATCTTCGCGATGATGCGCGCCGGTTTTCCTTCCTTCGCGATGCGCGCTTCGTTGCGCACCGCGGAGACGACGCGCCGGTGCAGTGTGAACGGCGAGAGCCACAGGTGCTTCATGCGGCTTGCGCGGCCCAGCCCGGTAAGCTGCTTGAACACTTCGTGCACGTCCGTGCACATCTCCTCGTTCGAGGTCAGCAGGCCGAAATCGGTGTACTGCCGCGCGGTGCGGGGGTGATAGTTGCCGGTCGCGAGGTGCGCATAGCGCTTCAGCGCCGGCCCGTGCGCGGTGTCCTCGCGGCGCACGACCAGCGCCATCTTCGCGTGCGTCTTGTGGCCGACCACCCCGTAGATCACATGCGCGCCGACTTCCTCGAGGCGCGACGCCCAACCGATGTTGGCCTCCTCATCGAAGCGCGCGAGGAGCTCCAGCACGACCGTCACTTCCTTGCCGCGCTTGGCGGCCTCGACCAGGATCTCCATCAGCTCGGAGTCGGTCCCGGTGCGGTAGACGGTCTGCTTGATCGCGATCACGCGAGGATCGGTCACCGCAGTGCGGATGAACTCGATCACCGGCACGAACGATTCGTACGGATGATGCAGCAGCACGTCCTGGGTCGAGAGCACGGAGAAGATGTCGTGCGTGGCCGCAAGTGGCGCCGGCAGCCCGGGGCGGAAGGGCGGATAGCGCAGGTCCGGACGGTCGACCTGGTCCGGCACCTCGCGCAGCCGGTACAGATTGACCGGGCCCTCCACCTTATAGAGATCGTCCTCGCCGAGGCCGAATTGCTGCAGCAGGAATTCGACCGTCCCGGAGGAGCAGCCTTCGGCAACTTCCAGCCGCACCGCGTTGCCGAAGTGCCGGTGCAGCAACTCTCCCTGCACGGCGATGCGCAGGTTCTTGATCTCTTCCTCGTCGACGAAGAGGTCCGAATTGCGCGTCACGCGGAATTGGTGGCATCCCTTCACCTGCATGCCGCCGAACAGTTCGTCGACATGCGCGTGCAGGATCGACGACAGGAACACGAACGCGTAGGGCACATCGGCGACGTCCGCAGGCAGACGGATCACGCGCGGCAGCGCTCGCGGCGCTTGCACGATCGCCGCGCGCGACTTGCGGCCGAACGCGTCGCGACCTTCCAGCTCGATGGCGAAGTTGAGGCTCTTGTTCAGCACGCGCGGGAACGGATGTGCCGGATCCAGGCCGATCGGGGTCAGCACCGGAAGCAGCTCGCGAAAGCAGTAATCGCGGATCCACGCGCGCTGCGCATCGTTCCATGCTTCGCGCTTCAGGAACACGACGCCCTCGCGGGCAAGCGCCGGCAGCAGCACTTCGTTCAGCAGCCGGTATTGCTCGGCGACCAGCGTGTGTGCCTGCGCCGACACGAGGGTGAACACTTCCGACGGGCTGCGGCCGTCGGCGCCGAACTGCTTCACCCCGAGCTTGATCTGCTCTTTCACCCCGGCGACGCGAATCTCGAAGAACTCGTCCAGATTCGACGACACGATCGTCAGGAATCGCAGGCGCTCGAGCAGCGGCACCGAATCGTCGGCGGCCTGCGTGAGCACGCGCCGGTTGAATGCGAGCAGGCCGAGCTCGCGGTTCAGGAAATGAGAAGGAGGCAGGGGCTTGCGGGTCATCGCCGTGGCGGTCTGGCGCGCCTAGAAGGAGGTGATGGTACCGCATCGTTGTAGCAGAAATGTGACAGCGACCTGCATACGGTTTGCCGTGTCATGAGCAGGGTGATAATTTGCGCTCATGCGTCGCCAGGAAGTTCTCGCTGCGGTGGATCTGGGATCGAACAGCTTCCATCTGCAGATCGGGCGCGTGGTCGACGGCCAGATCTATCTGCTCGATGCAATGTGCGAGGTCGTGCGGCTCGGCGCCGGCCTGACTGCCGACAAACGC
>DASUMM010000233.1:0-2105 GCA_036277655.1 Burkholderiales bacterium
GCTCGTAGCCGAGCGCTTCGATCCCCATCTTCGCCTGCGACGGATCGAGAATGCGCATCACGATCTTCTCGCCGAACATCGTGGGCAGCGTGCTGACACGGAAGTCGATCGCGCGCTGGCCGGACAGGGCGAGCTTCATCCTCCCGTCCTGCGGCACGCGCTTTTCGGAGATGTCGAGCTTCGAGATGACCTTGATGCGCGTCGAAAGGCGCTCCCTGATCGCCAGCGGCGGCTGCGCGATCTCGCGCAGGACGCCGTCGATCCGGAACCGTATCCGGTAGAACTTCTCGTACGGCTCGAAGTGGAGGTCGGAGGCGCCTTCCCCGATCGCATCGAGCAGGAGCTTCTGAAGGAAGCGGACGACCGGCGCGTCGTCGACCTCGGAGGTGTCCTCGGCCGGGGTCTCGGTCGTCTCTCCGAGCAGCTCGTCGAAGGTCACGTCGTCGCCGCCGACCATGCTCTCGAGCGCTTGCGCCGTGGTCTGGGCGCTGGCGTCGACCAGCCTCATGAGCTTGTCGTGTTCGACCACGACGATGTCGAGCGCCAGCTGCGTCTGGAACTTGATCTGGTCCAGCGCCTGGAGGTTCGTCGGGTCGGACAACGCGACCGCGAGCCGGTTGCCGCGCTTGCGCAGCGCGACGACGCGCAGCGAGCTCACGAGCTTCCGGTCGATGATGTCCCGCGGCAGCTGTTCGTGATCGACGGCCGAGAGATCGAGCAGCGGATGGCCGAACGTGTCCGCGGCGAACTTCGCGACCGCCGCCGGGTTCAGGCCGGTGACTTCCGTCGAGCCGATCAGCTCATCGATGAACTGCGTGTTCGACTGCAGCGCCTTGCGGGCGAAGTTCTCCGCGCGGTCCGGTCGCAGCTTGCCCTGCTGCACCAGTGCGCGCGCAAGCCCGGTCAGCGTTCCTGCAGCGGCAGGACCTTGGATGACGGCAGACATCGGTTGTAGGAGCTTTCTTCGGGGCGTCGATCGGTCTCGCGAACGGCCAATTTATAGCGGTCGCACCACCCTAGAGAAGGCGAAAGATAGTGCAGATAGCCCCCGGATTTGTAAGCCTTAACTACCGCATTGAAGGCAAGCTGATCGAGGGACGTGCAGTGCTGGGGAGCACCGCATGTCACGCGGCCATCGCAGTGGTGCGGCGGATCAGCCGGGCGCTCCGGATCGCCTGCTCGTCGACCTGCACGACCTCGACGACGACACCGGGAAAGCGGACGCAGCAGGGCGCATCGGGGATCTCCTGAAGGCTCTCCACCAGCAGCCCGTTGAGCGTCTTGGGGCCGTCGAGCGGTAGCGCGAGCCCAAGCTGGCGGTTGAGGTCCCGCAGCATTGCTGCCCCGTCCACCTGTGCCTGCCCGTCGGCAGTCCAGCGCAGCCGGCGCGATCCCGTGCCGGGCGCATTGGTCGCGAGTTCGCCGACGATCTCCTCGATGATGTCTTCGAGCGTCACCAGCCCCTGCACCTCGCCGTATTCATCGACGACGAGCCCGAGGCGCTGCTTGTTGTCCTGGAAGTGCTGCAGTTGCTGGAACAGCGGCGTGCCGCTGGGAACGAAGTAGGTCGGCACCAGCGCGCCGCGGACCGAGGCGATCGTGAAGTCCTCGCCGGCGAGCAGGTGCATCAGCTTGCGGACGTGCAGCACGCCGATGGTGCGGTTGATGTCGCCCTCGTGCACCGGGATCTTGTTGTGGTAGCAGGTGCGAAGCTGCTCGAGCACGGCGTCGGCCGGCTGCTCGATGTCGAGCGACTCGATGCGCGCGCGCGGCATCATCACGTCGTCGACGGATAGTTCCTCGAGGTCGAAGAGATTCAGCAGGATGCTGCGATGCTTGCCGGGAATGAAGTTGCCTCCCTCGAGGACCAGCGTGCGCAGTTCCTCGGAGGTCAGGCGCGTGCCTTCCCCACTCGGCGCGCTGGGAACCCTCATCGCCCACAGCATCGCCTTGACGAAGAGGTTGACGAACCACACTACGGGCTGGAAGAGTCGGAGGAACCCGGCAAGCGGGTACGACAGCGGCAGTGCGATCCGTTCGGGGAACGTCGCCCCGATCACCTTCGGAGTGATCTCGGAGAAGACCAGGATCAGGAAGGTGATGAC
>DASUMM010000234.1:0-3162 GCA_036277655.1 Burkholderiales bacterium
GCGTTTGTAGGTCAATTGCGGACAGCGTGGTCCTCGAGCACGCGCTTGCCGTTCGTGCTCACGAGGAAGCGCTTCCACAACGCACCGTTGGCGCGCACCTCGACCGGCCAGTAGCAGTGGCCGCGGATCCGGCGCGGCGAATCGAGGAGCAGCACGAATTGCGCGATCACGCCGTCGGGCAGCGCGCGTTGCCAGCTTTCGGTCTCGGAAAGGTGCTTCACGCGCGTGACCGCGCGACGAAGCGGCAACGTTCCTTCGTCGTCCGCCACGGCGCAGGCGAGCGCGCCTGGGGGGAACAGCGCAGCGGCGAGCGAGAGTGCCGCGATCTGACAGAATCGCGGCTTTCGCGGAAGGGGGCGCATGGCAGGAATTCTATCGCCGAGGCTCGGCGTGCTCGCGTTGCTCGCGATCGCCACGACGTTCGGCTCGAATCATGTTGCGGCGCGCGTGGCGCTCGATCACGGCGCGAGCGTGACGACCGCGGTCGCGGTGCGCTCGGCATTCACAGCGCTCGTGCTGCTCGCGCTGATGCGCGTCTCGGGCGTCGCGATGGTCTTGCCGCGCACAACCCTCGCACGCGGCGCAATCGTCGGCCTGCTGATCGCGATCCAGAGCTTCTGCCTCTATTCGGCCGTCGCGCGCATCCCCGTCGCGCTTGCGCTGCTCGCATTCAATACATTCCCGATGCTGCTGGCGCTCTTTTCCTGGGCTTCGAGCGGCGAACGCCCGCGGCCGGCCGCGCTGGTGGCGATGCCTATCGCGTTGATCGGCCTTGGCCTCGCGCTCGACATCTTCGGCAAGCCGGTCGAGCCGGCGGGAATTGCCTGGGCACTGGGTGCGGCGGTGTCGTTCGCCCTCGCGCTGCTTCTCACGGCGCGCTGGTTGAAGGACGTCGACGGGCGGTTGCGTACGTTCGTGACGATGGGCGTGACCGCGGTCCTCGTCATCGGCGCCGGGTGGGCGGGCGATGCTTTCGCGCTTCCGCAGGCCGCGGCCGGCTGGGTCGGGCTCGCGTTGTTGAGCGTGCTCTACGGCGTGGCGATCACGTCGCTCTTCATCGTCCTGCCGCGGCTCGGGCCGGCCAACTACGCCGTGGTGTTGAACTTCGAGCCGATCGCCGTACTGTTCATCGCCTGGGCGGTTCTAGGCCAGGCAGTCTCGCCGCTGCAGATGGTTGGCGGCTTCCTCGTGATCGGTGCGATCACGCTGCCGGTGGTAGCGAAATGAATCAGCCGGGGTAGCGCAAACGGTAGGCGGCTTTCGCCCCCGGCGGCACCACATCGATCGGCTCGAAGGAGCATCCTTCGGGGAGCTTTGCGGCATCGCGCACCGCATCGGTGACGAGAATCTCCCCTTCCCTGGCAGCGTCCTCGCCAAGCTTGCTCGCGGCGTTCACCTCGGCGCCGAAAACGTCATCCTCGGCGATGCGCAGCATGTCGCCATAACCGAGGCCGACGCACAGCAGCACCCGGTCTTCCGCGGCCCGCCCGACGTTGATTTGACGGGTCACTTCCTGCATTTCAATTGCGCAGCCGAGCGCTTCGTCGATGTTGCGGAAGATGACCATCAGGCTGTCGCCCTCGACCTTCAGCAGGAAGCCGGCGTGCCGGTCGATCACCGGCGCATGCAACTGGAACGCTTCGTGGATCGTTTGCAGGAAATGGATCACGCCGAACTCGGCGACGCGGCGCGAAAAGCCGGAAAGATCGGTGTACATGATGGCCCAGCGCTCGCCGAACAGGTCCCAGATGCGGCGGTCGATCGCCGCCTTGTCGGCGCCCGGCTCCAGGCGCTGCGAGATCAGCCGCTCGAGCCGGCCTTCGGATTTGAGCGTGCGAGGGCGGTATCGCATCTGCATGGGCAACCGGCGCTAGGCGAGCCGCACGTACTCGTAGTCGAGCGGCAGGTTGTTGATGCCGCGATCGGGCGGCGCAATCCAGGCGGCCATTTGTCCGGCTGCGACGACGCGCTGCATCAGCGAGCGCACGAAGGCGCGGTCCTCGTCGGACGGAATCCATTCCGGCAGCCGTCGGTCGTACTCGTCGCGAGCGATCAGCGTGCCGCGCGGATCGACGGGCTGTCCCACCCACGCGCCGATCGAGCGCCGGAAGCGCGGCGAGGGCAGCGTCAGCCGGAACGCGTGGCCCGCACGCTCGATGGTGCGGTTCCAGCGCTTGAGGCCGATCTCGCAATCCTTGAGGTACGACTCGCGCATCGTCTCGTTGAGCGCATTGAGCGCCGGCACTGATTTCTTTCCTTCGGGCGTATCGACGTCGAGCGTCGCGTTGCGCAGCACATGATCCTGGTATTGCGCTTCGTCCGGGCGGCCCTTCAGGCCGCTCGCGAAGTTCGCCGCCGAGTTCGACGAAATCTCCGAGCCGAACAGGTCGAGCGACGAAGAGCACCAGAAGTTGAGGTATTTCTGCAGGAGCGGCAGGTCGATCGCGCCCTGCGCGCGAATGCGCGCCGGGTCGTCGCTGCCGATTTCCTTCATCACCTCCAGCGTGCGCTTCACGACGCGGCCGAGGCCGGTCTCACCGACGAACATGTGGTGCGCTTCTTCCGTCAGCATGAAGCGGCAGGTGCGCGACAGCGGGTCGAACGCGCTCTCGGCGAGGCTCTTCAGCTGGTACTTGCCGTCGCGGTCGGTGAAATACGTGAAGCAGTAGAGCGACAGCCAGTCCAGAATCGGCTCGTTGAACGTGGTGAGGATGCGCGGCTTGTCCGGGTCGCCCGAGTGGCGCGCCAGCAGCTCCTCGGCTTCCTCGCGTCCGTCACGGCCGAAGTAGGCATGCAGCAGGTACACCATGGCCCACAGGTGCCGGCCTTCCTCGACGTTGATCTGGAACAAGTTCCGCAGGTCGTAGAGCGACGGACAGGTGTGTCCCAGCAGGCGCTGCTGCTCGACGGAAGCAGGCTCGGTGTCGCCTTGCGTGACGATCAGCCGGCGCAGCGTGGCGCGATACTCCCCGGGCACCTGTTGCCATACCGGATCGCCCATCTGATCGCCGAAGCCGATGCGCCGGTCGGCGACCGGATCGGCAAGGAAGATCCCCCAGCGGTACTCCGGCATCTTCACCGTGCCGTAGTGCGCCCAGCCCTGCGCATCGGTGGAGATCGCCGTGCGCAGGTAGACCTCGGAGGCGGCGAAATCGCTCGGCC
>DASUMM010000235.1:0-4481 GCA_036277655.1 Burkholderiales bacterium
CGGCGTCAGCGAGAACTCGCAGACGATTTCCAGGCCGTCGCGGCGCAGGCAGCGCGCGCGCACGCCGGCCTGCGGGTTGCGGCGGGCGGCGAAGTCGTCCCACCAGCGCTGATCGAGCGCCGGCTCGTCCTGCGGGATCAGCGTGCGCACCAGATTACGCCCGACCAGCTCGCTGGAGGCGTGGCCGAACACGGTCTCGGCGGCCGGGTTCATGTCGAGGATCGTGCCGTTGATGTCCATCTCGAACACTGCGATCGGCGCGCGCTCGGCAAAGAGCGCGAGCTTGCGCCCGGAGGCCTGGATTTCGCGCTGCGCATCAAGCAGCTCCTGGATCTGCTCCTCGACCCGATCGTTGAGCGTCTGGTGCTCTTCGGTAAGGCGCCGGTAGGAGTAGCGCAGTCGATAGCCGGAGGCGAGCACCTGATGCAGCCGGTGCGCCACTCCGACGCTGATGGCATAGAACAACGGCACGACGATCGCGATCTCGGCAAACAGGCGAATGCCGGACGTTGCCAGCACCCAGGTGAATGGCGCGACGACGCTCGCGGCATAGAGCGCATAGACCGGCCAGGAGGCGGCGAAGAGCGCGAGCCCTCCCGAGGTCACGCCGGCGAGGAGCAGCGTGAGGAACACCCGCTCTTCGCTCGAGTTCTGCGGAAAAAACACCGCCGCCGCGAGTCCCCAGCACGCGCCGTTCACCAGGGCGCATACCGCAAGGGCCTGCATCCACTGCTTCGCGCGGCCGTGCGCATCCTGCCTGCGCCGGTACGCGGCGAGCAAGCCGACGCTTGCCGCAACGACCACGAGCACCAGCACCCACCATGCGACGACCTGGTGGCGCAACTGCCACTCCCACAGCTCGTAGGTGGCGAGCGCGCCGACCACGAACGTCATGGCGATGCCGATCGGCAGCTGGTCGTACAGCTGGGCGACGCGCTCGCTCAAGGCAGCGTCGTCGGCAGACTCCGGGGAGGGCGGCGCGCGGCCGGCGGAAACCGTCAAGGCGGCGCCGGCCCTATAGGAACAGGTCTTGCGCGCTCACTCCCGAGCGCCCGTATTCGAGCGTGCGGCGGATGCGATAGGGCTCGTCCGCCGATGCCTTGGGCGACCTCGACAGGTCGAGCAGCTTGTGAGGATGCACCGGGTTGCCGCTCGAGTCGCGCACGACGAGCACGCGCGGCTGCAGCCGCCGGATCGTGTTCTGCGAGATCACCACGCCGACCTCGCCGCTATTCAGCTCCACCACGCTGCCCACCGGGAACACGCCGATGCAGCGAATGAACTCCTCGATCAGCCAGCCGTTGAAGACCTTGTCCTTCCACTTGTGCATGATGCCGAGCACGTTGGAGGGGGAGATGGCGTCGGCGTACGGACGCTTGGTCGTCATCGCGCCGAACGTGTCGATGATGCCGGCGGAGGCGCCGACCGCGCTCAGCTCTGCGCCGCGCAGGCCCTTCGGGTAGCCGCTGCCATCGGCGCGCTCGTGGTGCTGGGCGGCGAACCCGACGATGTCCGCCGCCATGCCGGATTCCTGCATCTTCTTCGTCCCGAGATCGACGTGCGTGCGCACGATCCGGATCTCCTCGGGCGTGAGCGGCCCCGGCTTTTGCAGGATCGCCTCCGGGATCTGCAGCATGCCGACGTCCAGGCTCATGCCGACCATGCCGGCCTTCTCGATGTCGGGCTGCTCCATGCCGAGGAAGCGGGTGAACGTGATCAGGTAGATGGAGCAGTTCATTGCGCGGTCGAGGAAGTACCCGCCGCGGGCCTTGAGCGCCGAGAACAGCATCAGCGCGTCCGGGTTGCGCAGGATGCTCTCGGACATGCGCGTGACGGCGCTCTTGATGGAGGCCGCATCGAGGGCCCCGCCCGCCTTCACCGTCTCGAACACTTCCGAGATCCGCGTTTCCGCATGCGTGCGCGCGTCGCGGGCGGGCGGCAGCTCCTCGTTCACCGAGACGCGCTCGACGTGCGCCACCCGGCGCGTGCCGGGGAGCGGCCCCGCGGACGACTGCGTCGCCGCGGCGGGGCCGAGCAGCGGCTGCAGCACCGCGTCGCTGCGCTCCTGGTCGACCAGCACGTACTGGCAGTACTTGCGCAGGATCTCCAGCTGCTGCTCGTTGCGCAGCGTGAAGCCCTGGAACGGGAACGGCGTCTCGGTCCACGGGCGATCCAGCTCGAAGACGTACATGCCGAACGAAAGGTCCTTCACGGCGACCTTCTTGCGCAGCTCACTCATAGATCACTTTGACGCGCTCGAGATGATCGGCGTACTGGGCGATCGTCGCCGCGAGCGATGCAGGGTCTTCGGCGCCCGCGCCCTCCTCGATCCGTCCGCCGAGGGTCGAGATCAGGTCGAAGCCGTAGGAGCCGCCCAGCCCTCGCATGCGATGGCCGATTCTCTCCAGCTCGGCATAGCGGCCGTGCGCGAGCGCCGCTCGCAGCGCCGCCACCTCGCTGCGCCGGTTCTCGAGAAAGAGAGGAACGAGTTCGGCGAAATCGCGGGCCAGCGTGATCGTGTGGCTCTCGTCCACTTGCGCATCGCGGGACACTGGGGCGAATTGTATAAGGAGCGACTGCAGAGCGTCACCGGAAATCCCGCGAACGGGCCGCGAGCGGACCGGACAGGCGCGCAAGCAGCCGGCTGTGATCGGCGAGGCGGCTCGCGACGAGGTGGACGACGTCGCCGTCGCGCTCGATCCTTCCTTCGACGCCGAGCAACTGCGCCGAGAGGAGCTCCTTGCGCTGGCGCTCGGCAACGCCGGACCAGACGACCACGTTGACGGTTCCGGTCTCGTCTTCCAGCGTGACGAAGATGACGCCGCTCGCAGTCTCGGGGCGCTGCCGGCAGGTGACGAGCCCCGCCGCGCGCGCGAAGCTGCCGTGCGATCGCTGCGCCAGCGCACATGCCGGAGCGAGCCCGAGGCGATCGAGGCTCGCGCGCAGAAGCGCAAGCGGGTGCCGGCCGAGCGAAAGGCCGAGGCTTGCGTAGTCGGCAACGATCTCCTCGCCTTCCGAAGGCACGGCGAGCCTCGGAATCGTTCCTTCGAGCGGGACTTCGAGCGCTGGCCGGCTCTCGGCGCCGGAAGCATGCCAGTGCGCAAGCCGCCGATGGCCGGCGAGGTTTGCCAGCGCGCCTGCGGATGCGAGCGAGCGCAGGTCCTTGCGATCGAGCCTCGCGTGCTGCGCAAGCTCGGCGACCGTGGCGACCGGCCGCACGGCGAGGATCCGCGCGGCGCCAGCCTCCGAGAGGCCGCCGACCATGCGCAGCCCGAGTCGCACCGCACGCTCTTCGATCGTGCAATCCCAATCGCTCACGCAGACATCGGGCGGCCGCACCTCGACGCCGTGGCGCCTTGCATCCTGCACCAGTTGTGCCGGTGCATAGAAGCCCATTGGCTGGCTGTTCAGCAGCGCGGCGAGAAAGGCATCCGGCCGATGGCACTTGAGCCACGCCGAGACATAGACGAGCAGTGCGAAGCTCGCCGAATGCGATTCGGGAAAGCCGTATTCGCCGAAGCCGAGGATCTGCCGGTAGATGCTCCCGGCGAATTCGCGCGAATAGCCGCGCGCGAGCATGCCCTCGATCAGCCGCTTCTCGAACGGCTCGAGCCCGCCCTTTCTCTTCCACGCCGCCATCGCGCGCCGCAGCGCATCGGCTTCGCCCGGCGAGAAGCCGGCGGCGACGATCGCGAGCTGCATCACCTGCTCCTGGAAGATCGGCACGCCGAGCGTGCGCTCTAGCACGCGCTCCACTTCCGCGCTTGGATACGTGACCGGCTCCAGGCCGCGGCGGCGCCGCAGGTACGGGTGCACCATGCCGCCCTGGATCGGCCCGGGGCGCACGATCGCAACTTCGATCACCAGGTCGTAGAAATTCTCCGGCTTGAGGCGTGGCAGCATCGACATCTGCGCACGCGACTCGATCTGAAAGACGCCGACGGTGTCGGCTTTCTGGATCATCCGGTAGACCTCGCGGTCCTCGGCCGGCACGTCGGGCATCTTCATGCCGCAGAAATCGAGCGCGCGCCGGATCGCAGACAGCATGCCGAGCGCGAGAACGTCGACCTTCAGGAGGCCGAGCGTCTCCAGGTCGTCCTTGTCCCACTGGATCACGGTGCGCTCGGGCATTGCCGCGTTTTCGACCGGCACCAGCTCGGCGAGCGGGCCGCGCGAGATCACGAAGCCGCCCACGTGCTGCGAAAGATGGCGCGGGAAACCGGTCAACTCGCGTGCGAGCGCAAGCAGGTGCTGCACGGCCCTGCTTTGCGGATCGAGACCGGCTTCGCGCACGCGCTCCTCGAGCGCCGGCTCCTCGTCCCACCAGGAGAGCAGCTTTGCCAGGCGATCGACTTCTGCAAGCGAGAATCCGAGCGCTTTTCCGAGATCGCGCACCGCGCTCCGCGGCCGGTAGCAGATCACGGTCGCCGCGAGCGCCGCGCGCTCGCCCTGGTGGCGGCACGCCGGGGCGCTGATTTCGG
>DASUMM010000236.1:0-7307 GCA_036277655.1 Burkholderiales bacterium
GAGCCGCGCGCGCGCCTGCCAGGATCGAACCGCCGATTGGATCCTCCGCACGCGCCTCGCCCTGGCGCGGATGCTGGCGCGCCCATTCGAGCAGCATCTGGATGCAGCCGACCGCGCCGACGAGCAATAGTCCCGACAGAAGCAGCAGCCGCGGTGCGCCGATCTGGGTGACTGCGAGCGCAGTGATCGCCGGCCCGGCAATCGCGCCGCAACTGCCGCCGGCGGCAATCACGCCAAAGAAGCGCGCCGCCTGCTTTTCGTCGAACAGGTCTGCCATGAAGCTCCAGAACACCGAGACGACGAACAGGTTGAAGACGCTCAGCCAGACGAAGAACACCGGCGCGATCTCGCGCACCGAGAAGCCCGCGCCGGGCGCGGCCCAGAAGCCGGCCAGGTTCAGCGCGAAGAAGAGGTAGACCGCCGGTAGCAGCCGGGCGCGACCGAGTTTCGCGCACAACGCGCCGAAGATCGGCACCAGCACGAGCATCGCGACGAAGGTGGCGGTGAATAACCACTGCAGCTGCCCCGCGCCCGCCTGCACCGCCATCTCGTCGCGCACCGGCCGCAGAATGTAGTAGCTGCAGAGGAGCAGGAAGAAGTACGCGAACGCCCAGCCGAGCGCGGGCAGCTCGTGCGCCTGCGCGCCGAGCGCCCTGCAGAGGAGGCCGCGCATGCGCTATAGTAATCGAGCCATCCTTGGCGCTCTTCGAGGGGAAGTTCACATGGGAATGGGCGGCTGGATCTTCGTCGCGATCATCGTCGCGCTCGTCGTCTGGGCGATCTCGATCTATAACCGGCTGGTCGCGCTGCGCAACCGATTCAAGAACGCGTTCGCGCAGATCGACGTGCAGCTGAAGCGGCGGTATGACCTGATCCCGAATCTGGTGGAGACCGCGAAGGGCTACATCAAGCACGAGCGCGAGACGCTCGAAGCGGTGATCAAGGCGCGCAACCAGGCGGTGACCGCAGCCGGCGCGGCGGGAGCGAATCCGGGCAATCCGGCCGCGATGCAGGGCCTGGCGCAGGCCGAAGGCGCGCTGACCGGAATGCTCACGCGGTTCTTCGCGCTCGCCGAAGCGTATCCGGACCTGAAGGCGAACCAGAACATGCTCGCGATCCAGGAGGAGCTCTCGAGCACTGAGAACAAGGTCGCTTTTGCGCGCCAGTCGTTCAACGACTCGGTCATGGAGTACAACACCCGGCGCGAGTCGTTTCCCGACACGATCTTCGCCGGCATGTTTGGCTTCGCCGCTGCCGAGCTGCTGCAGGCGACCGAGTCGGCGGAGGAGCGCAAGGCTCCGCAAGTGAAGTTCTGAGCACGCGGCCGGCATGGCGGCCGCCACGTTCTTCGAGCATCAGAGGATCGCGCGGCGCAACACGCGCGTCATGGTGGCGCTCTTTCTTGCCGCCGTGGTCGGTGTGGTGCTCGCGGTCGACCTGGTGCTCGGCATCGCCTACCTGTGGGGAAATTCCGACTGGCGCGTGGCGAGCGAGGGCCGCGCGCCGGGGCTGGGCACCTTGGTTGCCGCCGTGCCGGGGGCGCTTTATTTCTGGGGCGCGATTGCCACCGCTGCGGTCATATTCATCGTCAGCCTGGTCAGTGTGGCGCGGCTTTCCGACGGCGGCGAAGCAGTGGCGAAAATGGTCGGCGCCCGGCGCGTGATGCCCGATACACACGATGCGCTCGAGCGACGGCTGCTGAACGTCGTCGAGGAGATGGCGATTGCCTCGGGCGTGCGGGTTCCCGGCGTCTACATCATGGACGGCGAGCAGGGCATCAACGCGTTCGCCGCCGGATGGGACGTCTCGGGCGCGGTGGTCGCCGTCACCCGCGGCACGCTCGAAGCGCTGACGCGCGACGAGCTGCAGGGCGTCGTCGCGCACGAGTTCAGCCACATCCTGAACGGCGACATGCGGCTCAACATCCGCATGATCGGCGTGCTCGCCGGAATCGTCTTCATCGGCTCGATCGGCGGTTTCATCATGCGCTCGGTCGGCCAGAGCCGCGGTCGCAAGGACTCGGCCTCGGGCGGCATCTTCGCGGTCGGGCTCGCGCTCTTCCTGATCGGCTACATCGGCCTTTTCTTCGCGCGCCTCATCAAGGCATCGGTTGCGCGCCAGCGCGAATTTCTCGCCGATGCTTCGAGCGTGCAGTTCACCCGCAATCCGGACGGCATCGCCGGCGCGCTCGACCGCATCAAGGCATCCACGGCGCTCATCTCCAACCGCCGCGCCGAGGAAATGTCGCACATGTTCTTCAGCCAGGGAATCAAGGTGTGGTTCGGCGGCCTCTTCGATACGCACCCGCCGCTCGAGGAACGCATTCGCCGCGTGCATCCCGGGTTCCAGCCTTCGTCATACCGAAAGAAGCGCGAGGCGACAGTAGCCGCAGCGGCACCCGACGCGATCTTGGGCCGCGCTGCGGGGTTCGCGGGGGCTGCTGCGAGCGGCGCCGAAGGCAGGCGCGTCGCCGACTTGGGCACCGAGTGGGGTCGATCGGCGGGGGAGAGTGCGAGGCTCGTCGGCACCGTTGACGCCGGCAAAGTGGATTACGCGGCGCGACTGCTTGCTTCGCTTTCGCCTGCACTGCTCGAGCAGTTGCGCAGTGGCGACGGAGCGCCCGCGGCGCTCATAGCGGTGCTGCTCGCTCCGAAGGAAGAAGTGAAGCGCGAGCAGTTGGAGGCGATGAAGGCCGTAGCCCCGCAGCCGCTGATCGAGCGCGCCGCCGCACTGGCGGGCATGATGAAGGGGCTGGGACCGGCGTACCGGCTGCCGCTCGTCGATCTGGCGCTGCCGGCGGCACGGATGGCACCGCCCGAGGGCAAGGAAACGCTCCTCAAAGCGCTCGAAGCGGTGATCCATGCCGATCGCCGCGTCTCGCTGCACGAGTTCGTCGTCCTTACGCTGGTGCGTGAGCAGATGGCACCGGGAAGCCGCGGCGCGGCCATCGGGGCGAGGAAAATCACCGACCTTCAGCCCGAAGCGCTGACGCTCCTTTCGCTCGTCGCGCATGCGGGGGTGCGTGCCGATGCGACCGGCGAGCGCGAACAGCAATTGCGTGCCGCACTCGGCGCCGGGGCGAAGGAAATGGGGCTCGCAGAAGCGCCGGCCGCGCCTGCTGCGCTCTCGCTCGACGCCGCGGCAAAGTCGCTCGACACACTGCGAGGCCTCGCGCCACTGCAAAAGGCGGTGCTGATCAAGGGTCTCTTCGCTGCGGTGACGCTCGACGGCACCATTCGCATCGCCGAAGCCGAGCTGATGCGCCTCGTCGGCGCGGTGCTCGACTGTCCGCTGCCGCCGCTCCTCGAGACGATCGACCCGGCGAAGCTCGCGGCCTGATCGGTAGAATTCGCCGATGCGCAATCTGCTCGCTGTCCTTCTCGTTGCCTGGTCTGCGTCGCTATCCGCCCAGTCCGCCGAAACGCGCCTCTTCGAAGCCATCGACGACGGCAAGGCAATCGTCGCCGAAGGGATCCTCGCGCGCAGCAAGGTGAACGTGAACGCGCGCAATGCCGAAGGCGAGACGCCGTTGCACCGGGCGATCGAGAAAGGCATGCGCGAGCTTTCGCAGATCCTGCTGCGATCCGGCGCACAGGCGAACGCGCGGTCCAAGAGCGGAGAGACGCCCCTCCATCTCGCGGCGCTGCATTCCGAGCCGGCGTACGCCGAGATCCTGCTCGCCGCGGGTGCGGATGCGAAAGCCCGCAACGAGCACGGCGAGTCGCCGCTGCACTGGGCCGCGCTGTCGGGAAATCCGCTCACGCTGCAGCGGCTGCTCGATCGGGGCGCAGATCCGAACGTGCGCGACCGCAACGGCAACCTGCCGCTGCATGGCGCCGCCGATGGCGGGCACGACGTCGTGGTGAAGATGCTGCTCCCCCGCACCGGCGAGCCGCGCGCGAAGAATACGGACGGACATACGCCGTCCGATATTGCCCGTGGCCGGGGCTACACCGAACTCGCCAAAGTCATCGACGGCTCGGCGGCGACGCCGGCAACGCAACCCAAGACGCCGGCGCAAGCGCAAGGGTTCGGCACGATGGACATCGATGACCCGAACCACCCGCGCTTCCAGAAGCAGTAAGCCCTAGGAGGCCTCGCTCGCCCTCCCGGCGAGCGCCTGATCGAACGGCAGCACCGGCCCGTCGATCGCCCGCAGTTCGATCGTGTCCGCCTCGCGGTCGTAGATTCCGTAGCGCACCTTGCCGACCGCGTCGCGCCCGTAGCCGATCGCGCCGACGCTTACGATATAGCGATCGTCGGCGGCGAGCGGGAACGGCCGGTTGTACTCGAACGAGTGCTTCTCGGCCTCGCCGAAGGCGCTCGAGCGCATGCCGAAGATGAGTGGCGCATGCACATGGCCGACGAACATCAGGCGGAAGGCGGTGTCGTCGAACACGTTCCACGCTTCCACGGCATGGTTGATCTTGCGCTTGGTGCGCCGCGGAGAAATGTGGATGTAGAGCACGTCGTCCTCGACGATCGCCTCCGGAAGCCCGAGCAGAAAGGTGCGGCTCGCGGCCTCGAGCGCCAGGTCGTTCTCCTCATCGTGGTTGCCGCGCACGCTCGGGATTGCGCGGCTGCGAATCGTCTGGATCACCGCTTCGTTGTCCGGCCCGCCGTCCACCAGGTCGCCGAGGCACAGGATGCGGTCGCATCCCTGGCGCTCGATGTCGGCGAGCGCGGCAAGGAGGCCCTGCTGGTTGCCGTGGATGTCCGCAATGATCGCCGTGCGCATCCTGCGCGCGGGTGCGCGCTTCGCGATCCGGCTCGTGAAGCGCTCGGCCACCGGGATCTGGTGCTCCACCTCGAACCGCACGATGCGTTCGATGGCGTGCGTGAGGTCGACGGCGCGCGGGTCCTGCTCCAACGCCTTCGCAAGTACGTCTGCCGCGGCGCGATATTGCTGCAGGCTGGTGAGCGGCGACGATTCGTTCGCCATCTCGCTATGCCCGCACGCCGGCAACCCGGCCGATCGCATGAAAGCCGCAAATGGCGACGTCGTCGCGCACGTAATGCATGGCTCATTTTTGCATGCGTAAGCAAGGGGCGGCATGCTCGACCAACGAACATGCCGCTTCTGCGCATCGGGTTGTTGTTTCTGCTGTCGGCGGCGATTCCTGCGCAGGGAGAGCCCTGTCGCGCCGAATCCGGCCCGCACACCGCTGCCCTGGTCGAGCTCTATACCTCGGAAGGGTGCGACAGCTGCCCGCCCGCTGATCGCTGGCTCTCCGGGCTCGAGGGCCGCGGCTATGGCCACGACCGGGTGGTGCCGATCGCGCTGCATGTCGATTACTGGGACTACATAGGCTGGAAGGACCCGTATGCCAGGGCGGCTTTCAGCTCCCGGCAACGCAAGCTCGCCCAGGTGATGCGCGGCAAGGTGGTTTACACCCCGCAGGTGCTGGTGCAGGGGGAAGACTTCCGGCGCTGGTACACCCCGGCGTTCGACGAGGCAGTCGCGCGGATCAATGCCCGGCCAGCACGCGCGAGCATTTCCCTCGCCCTGGAAGGCGGGCCGGCAAGGGCCTTCGTGGTCGAGGCCAAGGCATCCCTGCTGGATCCTGCGCAACGCCAGGATCTGGGGCTCTACCTGGCCTCGTACGAGAACAAGCTCGTGTCCCCGGTCCAGGCTGGGGAGAACCGCGGCAGGACCCTGGCGCACGATTATGTGGTGTTCGAATGGGTGGGGCCCATTGCCTTCCCGCAGGAGGGCCGGCTTGCGGTACGGCAGACCCTGCCGTTGCTGCCAAAGGCAGTTCGGGCCCATTCCGGGGTGGTCGCCTTCGTCCAGAACCGCGCCTCGGCAGAGGTCCTGCAGGCCCTAATGCTCCCCGCTTGCCGCTCCGGTCCGGCCTAGGCCGAAAAACCTGTTTCTGCCTGATTTTGCAGCCTCGGGTATATTCCGGCGTGCCGACCGCCCGGGGGGCGAGGCTGGAGAACCAGGGACGTGCAAGCAACCCAAATCCGCCAAAAAGACGGAATCTTCTATTTCGTAAGCTATCGGGCCAAGGATTTGCTTGCCCGGGTGCGCTTCATCAGCCGCTTCTACGGCGAAGGCGAGGAGATTGCTGCATCGCGGATCTCCGCCGACGATGATGTGGCGCAGTTCATTGCCAGGATCGAGCGCAACGACCACGCGTTCCAGCGCGCGCTCTCGCGCGCCAAGGTACGTCAGCTCACCAATTTTTACGAGACGGCGGTGTCGCAGCCGGCGATTCCCGGCACCGTGCTGCTCTACACGTCGGAGAAGCTCTCCTTCCGCGCCAACGGCGACGGTGTAGGGCACCTCGGCGAGCCGAACTCGAAGTTCCTGATCATCGACGGCCAGCATCGGCTGGCGGCGCTGCATTTCTACATGCTCGAGCGGCCGAACGACGCCGCGACGATCAACGTGCCGTGCATCATCTTCGACGGCCGCAGCGAGGACTTCGCCGCCGAGATGTTCGTCATCATCAATTCGACGCCCACCCGCATCAACAAGAGCCACCTGATCGACCTCTACGAGCGGGTCTCGTGGGCGGCGCCGGATCGCAAGTTCGCTGCGCGCCTGGTGGAGAAGCTCTACGGCGACAGCGAAAGCCCGATCCGCTACCGCATCAACCGGCTTGGCGGCCGCAGCCTGCGCGACAAGTGGGTGCTGCAGGCCGAACTCTTCAACGAACTGCATCGCTGGGTGCGCGGGCGCTGGCGCTCGATCCAGCTCGCCGGCGGCAGCTCCCGCGAAGTGCCGCGCTACTACGCCATCATCCGAGACTTCCTGCAGGCCGCCCGGTCGGTGTTCGGCGATGCGGTCTGGGGCAAGGAAGGCTACATGGTCACCAAGGCGGTGACGATCAAGGCGCTGATTCGCGTCTGCGCCGACCTCGCCAAGGAAGACGCCGAGCCGGAAGCCGGGCGTCTCGAACGCTGGCAGAAGCGCCTCGCGCCATGGACCGACATGGCGAAGCAATTCCGTGAGGAGGGCTTCTACGAGCGCTTCGCCGCCAAGGGCGAAGTCGAGCGCGTCGCCCGCGTGCACCGCGACCTCGCCAAGGCGGCGGACATCGAGACCTCGAAGAAAGCGTAGCTCAAAGCTGGGCGATCCGCCTGCGCTCGCGCGCCTCGGCCGGGGTCTCCGGGCGCATCGCGAGCGCCGCCTTGCGGTCGAGCGGCACAGCCATCTTCGCCTCCGGCGGCGGCATCGCGGCGGCCGGATAGTAGGCGATCTCCTGGGACTTGACCGGCCTACCCAAGCCGAGGCCGCGGCGGTTCGTGCCCTTCGGCGCGACCACCTTGCCCTCGACGATCTCGAGGTCCGTCCACCA
>DASUMM010000237.1:0-2538 GCA_036277655.1 Burkholderiales bacterium
CTCCGGGGCCGGTTGCGCGCTCGACCACGAGGCCTGCTGCACCGTTCAGCTCGCGCTTTTCCGCTTCACTTGGCTGGCGCAGGGCGAGGCCGAGCTTGCCCGCGTCGATCGCCGCCTGCTTTTCTTGCGGCACCGCGGGTCCGGATGCCGCCACCTTGTCGGGTTTCAGTTCGCCCACGGTGACCGCAATCGGAACCTTTTTGCGGTCGCGCCAGACTTCGAACGTCGCCTTGTTGCCGGGTTTCACGTTGGCAACGAGCGGCGGCAGCTCGTTGGAGCGCTCGATCGGCCGCCCATCGATCGAAAGGAGCACGTCGCCGGGCTTCAGGCCTGCCTTTTCGGCCGGCCCGCCCGGCTCGACCGAGGCGACCAGCGCGCCTTGCGGGCGATCCAGGCCGAACGACTGCGCGAGCGACTGGTTCACGTCCTGGATCGCGACGCCGATGCGGCCGCGCTCGACGCGCCCGTTCTTCACCAGTTGGGTCTTCACGTTCGCCGCAACGTCGATCGGGATCGCGAACGCCACCCCCATGTAGCCGCCGGTGCGGGAGTAGATCGCGGAATTGATGCCGATCACTTCGCCCGCCAGGTTGAAGAGCGGCCCGCCCGAGTTGCCGGGGTTGACCGCGGCGTCGGTCTGGATGAACGGCACGTAGGTGCCTTCGGGGAGCGAGCGCGACGTCGCGCTCACGATGCCCGCGGTGACCGAATTCTCGAAACCGAACGGCGAGCCGATCGCGAGCACCCATTCGCCGACGCGCAGCTTCGATGGGTCGCCGAGCCGCACGGTGGGGAGATCCTTCGCATCGATGCGCACCACTGCGATGTCCGTCGCGGTATCGACGCCGGCCACCGTGCCCTTGAACTCGCGCCGATCGGAAAGGCGCACGCGCACTTCGCTTGCGCCTTCGACCACGTGCGCGTTGGTGAGGATGATGCCATTCGATTCGACGATGAAGCCCGAACCCTGGCCCTGCATCGGCATCTGCGGCATGCCACCACCGCCGCCACCACCCTGCGGCCCCTGGGGCATCGGGATGCCGAAGCGGCGGAAGAACTCATACAGCGGGTTGTTCTCGTCGAGGTCGCGGCCGCCGCCCAACGGGCCGCGGCCGGTGCTCGCCGTCCGGACCGAACTGATGTTGACCACCGCCTTGCCGTTTGCATCCACGATTGCCGCGAAATCCGGAACCATTTGCCGCGCGATCGGCCCGCTCGCGGAGGACTGTGGTTGCGTCGCAGACTGCGGCTGCGCCGCCGATTGTGGTTGCGCTGATGGCGCCGATGTCGTTCCGCTTGTGGCAGGCGGCGCGGTCTTGTCGGCCTGGTCCGTCGCAACGGGTTTCGGGATCTGGTCGCACCCGTAGCCGAGCGGCAATAGCGTCGCCGCGATCACGGTCAATCCGATCAGGTTCGCCCTCATGGCACCTCCAAGCGTATGAGCCTTGCAGTCGTTGGGCGCCGTTGCGGCGCCGGATCGAAGGTAAGACCGGGTCGGTGCGACGAAAGTTTCTGCGCTGCTGCGCTACATTGCGGTAACCGACCATGCCGCTTTTCACGCTAGCCGACGCCGAGCTTGCCTACGGCGACCTGCCGCTCCTCGATGGGGCATCGTTTGCGCTCGAAGCGGGCGAGCGCATCGGCCTCATCGGCCGCAACGGCACCGGGAAGTCTTCGCTCCTCGGCGTGATCGCCGGCGAACTGCAGCTCGATCAAGGGGTATGGAAGCGGCAGGACGGCCTTCGCGTAGCCATCGTTCGACAGGAACCGCAGCTTCTCGAACGAAGCACGGTGAAAGAGGCGCTGCTTGCGCAGGCGAGCGTCGCCGAGCATCACCTGGAAGCGTTCCTCGACCGGTTGCAACTCGACCCGCAGACGCCTACTGCAAATCTCTCCGGAGGCGAGACGAAGCGCGCTGCGCTCGCGCTCGCCTTTGCGAGCGAGCCCGACCTGCTGCTGTTGGACGAGCCGACCAACCACCTCGACATCGACGGCATCGTGCGACTGGAGAACCTGCTCGCGCGTCAAGCCTCGGCAATCGTCGTCACGCACGACCGCGCATTTCTCGATCGCTTCGCGACGCGCATCGTCGAGCTCGACCGCGGAAGGCTGTATTCCTTCCCGGGCAACTTCACGTCGTGGGAGGAAAGGAAGGCGCAGCAGCTCGCCGCGGAAAGCATCGCCGAGCGCCGCTTCGACAAGTTCTGGGCCGCGGAGGAGGCCTGGATCCGCCGCGGCATCGAAGCGCGGCGCACGCGCGACGCCGGGCGCGTCAAGCGCCTCGAACGGCTGCGCGTGGAGCGCGCCGCGCGGCGCGAGCGCATCGGCAACGTGAAGCTTTCGCTCGGCGCCGGTCAGCGCTCGGGCAAGCTCGTCGCCGAGCTCGCCGGCGTGTCGAAGAGCTTCGGCGGCCGGCCGATCGTGAAGGACCTCGACCTTCGCATCGGCCGCGGCGACCGCATCGGTCTGATCGGACCGAACGGCGCCGGCAAGACCACGCTCATCCGGCTGATCCTCGGCACGCTCGCGCCCGATGCG
>DASUMM010000238.1:0-2321 GCA_036277655.1 Burkholderiales bacterium
AAGACCCGCCGCAGGTAGCGCAACTGCTGCCGAAGCCGTGCGGCAAGATGGCGCGGTGTGCCGTGGTACCGAAACACGACGTCATTGCCGGCGTCGCCAGTCTTGCTCGTGGCTCCCAGCCAGTAGGCGACCGCCAGTGGCGCCCGCAGCAATGCTCGCGGGGTCGGCATGCGCTACCTCCCTCGGTGACAGGACGGCGCATTGTTGCAGCCGGTTCATGATCCGGTTCGGAGCCGATTCTGGTCCGCCCGGCGCATGGGCGGTCCGCCGCTGCTAGAATTCCGCGCGCCTCTTTCGGACCGTCCCATGTTCCCGACTTCCGCTTTCCAAAACACCGATCCGGAAGTCTGGGGAGCGATCGAGCAGGAAACGCGGCGCCAGGAAGAGCACATCGAGTTGATTGCGTCGGAAAACTACGCCAGCCCGGCGGTGCTGGCGGCGCAAGGCTCCAGCCTCACCAACAAGTACGCCGAAGGCTATCCCGGAGCGCGTTACTACGGCGGCTGCGCGTTCGTCGATGTCGCCGAGCACCTGGCGATCGAGCGCGCGAAGCAGCTTTTCGGCGCCGAGTACGCCAATGTGCAGCCGCATTCCGGATCGCAGGCGAACCAGGCGGTCTACCTCGCGTTCCTGAAGCCGGGCGACACGATCCTCGGCATGTCGCTCGCGCACGGCGGGCACTTGTCGCACGGCTCGGCAGTCAACCTGAGCGGCAAGGTGTACCGCGCCATTTCGTACGGCCTCGACGCCGACGAGGTGCTCGATTACGCCGATGTCGAGCGGCTTGCGCGCCAGCACAATCCCCGCATCCTGGTCGCCGGCGCCTCGGCGTATTCGCTGCGCATCGACTGGGAACGCCTGCGGCGGATCGCCGATGATGTCGACGCGCTGCTCTTCGCCGATATCGCGCATTACGCAGGGCTGGTGGCCGCCGGCCTGTATCCGAATCCGGTCGGCATCGCCGACGTGATCACTTCCACGACACACAAGACGCTGCGCGGTCCCCGCGGCGGCCTGATCCTCGCGGGCAGCGAGCATGCTCGCGCGCTGAACTCCGCGGTGTTCCCCGGCTTGCAGGGCGGGCCGCTGATGCACGTGATCGCCGCCAAGGCAATCGCGTTCGGGGAAGCGCTGCGCCCGGAGTTCCGCAGCTACCAGGCCGAGGTCATCCGCAACGCGCAAGTGATGGCGCAGACGCTTCAATCGCGCGGGCTGCGGATCGTGTCGGGCCGCACCGAGTGCCACATGTTCCTGGTCGACCTGCGCGCGAGGCGCATCACCGGCCAGGAGGCCGAGGAAGTGCTCGGGCGCGCCGGCATCACGCTGAACAAGAATTCCATCCCCAACGATCCGGAGCGCCCGACCGTGACCTCGGGCATCCGCATCGGCACGCCGGCGATGACGACCCGCGGCTTCCGCTCGGCCGAAGCCGAGGCGCTGGCGCACCTGATCGCAGACATTCTCGAGCGTCCCTCGGACGAAGCAAATCTGAAACGGGTCGGCACCGAAGTGAAGGCGCTCTGCGCGCGCTTTCCGGTCTACGGTTAGGCGCGCGTGCGCTGCCCGTTCTGCCAGTCCGACGACACGCAGGTCGTCGACACGCGCACCAGCGCGGAGGCGAACGCGATCCGCCGACGGCGCAAATGCCTGAAGTGCGACAAGCGCTTCACCACCTACGAGCGCGTCGACCTGAAGATGCCGCGGCTGGTGAAGAAGGACGGCAGCCGCACCGATTTCGATCGCGAGAAGCTGACCGCGAGCATGCGCCTTGCGCTGAGGAAGCGCCCGGTGGCCACCGAGGCGGTGGACTCGGCCGTCGATCGCATCGAGGAGAAGCTGCGCGCGCTCGGCGAGCGGGAGGTGTTGACCGGCAAGGTCGGCGACATGGTGATGCGCGAGCTGGCGCGGCTCGACAAGATCGCTTACATCCGCTTTGCCTCGGTCTACCGCAGCTTCGACTCGCCCGAGGATTTTCGCGACGCCGCGCAGGAGGTGGCGAAGTCGACCCGGCGGCGCAAGTGACGCGCTTCTCGGCGTTCGATCACGCCATGATGCGCCGGGCGCTCGCGCTTGCCGAGAAAGGCCTCTACACCGCAACGCCGAATCCGCGCGTCGGCTGCGTGCTGGTGCGCGGAGAAACGATCGTCGGCGAGGGCTGGCACGAGCGGGCCGGCGCGCCGCACGCGGAAGCCAATGCGCTCGCAGCGGCCGGCGGGGCGGCACACGGCGCCACCGCCTACGTGACGCTCGAGCCGTGCAACCACCACGGCCGCACGCCGCCCTGCAGCGCGGCGCTCATCGCAGCCCGCGTTGCGCGCGTC
>DASUMM010000239.1:0-10036 GCA_036277655.1 Burkholderiales bacterium
CACATCGTGCTCCACCAGCGTACGGCGGCCCAAAGCAGCGCGACCGCCAGATAGTCGTGCAGGTCGTTCGCGACGAACCACTGCTCGACGAGCAGATACGCCAGCGCCGCGAGCACCATCCGATCGAGCGCATCCAGCAACAGCACGCCGGCCGCGCCCCGCGGGCGCAGCACGTCGGCGCGCCAGCGCCGGCGCAGCCGCGAAGTCGTGGCGCGCATGCCAAGCACCCCCGCGACGAGGATGGCGAACGAGGCGGCGATCATCCCGAGCTGGGCGGCGAACCCGCGGCGCCCCGGTGCATCGGCAATGCGCTGCCAGGCCGCAGCCAGGTCGTGCGCGGCGCCTGGTGCAGTGGCGAGGACGTTCTGTCCTGCATCGCGCACGACTGCGAGCCGTCTTCCATAGTGGGAAAGATCGCCGCCGACGCGCGTCGCTTCCTCCGGGGTGAGGTCGGGCGTCGCGCTCCGGACCGGCGACGCATTTCCGGCGGCGGCGAGAGTCAGCAAGACGCACGCCGCACCCACCAGCCAACTACGCAATGCCTGCATCCCATTGCCTCCCGGGACGGGATTATGTGCCAGTATGTCGATCGAAGGAGGCAAGCCATGACACCGCCCGTCGATCCGAACCAGGTACTGATGACCGGAGAGAATTCCTTCATTCGCTTGAGCGCGGATGGCGGCAAGACGCAATCGGACCGCGTCAGCCATTGGCGCGTGCTGTGGTGCCCCGCCGGCGCCGGGCACACGCTCTTCATCCAGAGCGAACTGACCGACGGCAAGGTCCGCGTCTATACCGACAACCAGGCGGTCACGCGGTGGCTGCAGCGCACGATCGAGACGCTGCTCTACCCTGCCTTCGCCGACGAGGCCGCGCCGGTCGAACTGGCGACGTTCGCTCGCGCCGGAAGCATCGATACGGGCGCAAGCGAGAACGTGGTCACCGGAAAGACCGAGATCGTGCTCAGCTGGAGCGACTTCGTCGCTCCGTTCGTACTCACGCTGCCGCCCGGCTTCAACAATCGCCCGATCGGCGTCTACAGCACGTTCTTTCCGGCGCGCAACGCCCAGATCCTGCTGAACGGCAAGCCAGCCGCCGGAAAAGCTTGGGCGGAAAAGCGCGGCGACCGCGACGCTTCCAGTGCGTGCCTCGCGTGGTCGGAGACGTGGGTGAAGCCGCGCTAGGACGGACTCAGGATCGTCGGATTGCGGCGCAGGCGAACAAATCGCTCGGCGAGCGCGAGCCCGATGCCGCTCGCCGCGCCCGTCACGACAGCGATCTTGCCCGTGAGGTCGTTCAATAGTCCGCCGCCACCTCGCTCGGCGTTTCCTGCTCGCCGAACGCATCGATCCGATCCGAGGTCGTCGCGCGCTCCAGTTCGCGCCGCCAGCGCGTGTCTTCGAATTCGGTACCGCGGTGCATGGTGCAGCGGTTGTCCCACATGACGAGGTCGCCGACGCGCCAGCGATGGGTATAGAGGAACTGACGCTGGGTCGCGTGGCGAACGAGTTCGTCGACCAACGCAAGCGCCTCGGCATCCTCCATCCCGCGAATGCGCCCGATGTGCGAAGCGATGTACAGCGAATCGCGCCCGGACTCGGGGATGCGGCGCACGAGCGGCCGCACGACCGGAGCCCACGCCACCTTTTCCTCCGGACTGAAATCGGTGAAGCCGAGCTTCGCGCGCGAGTAAAGAAGCGAGTGTTCCGCCTGCAAGCCACGCAGGCGGTCTTTCATCGCGAGCGGCAGCGCGTCGTATGCGGCGCGCAGGTCCGCGAACTCGGTGTGCCCGCCGATCGGCGCCACCGAGCGCGCGTACAGGAGCGAAGCGTAGCCGCTCGGCGCCTTGAACGAGCTGTCGGTATGCCAGAGACGGTTCCCCATCTGGAACCTGCGGATGCGCGAGTTCTTGTGCCACAGGTTTCCGTTCGCATCGAGATTGGCGATGTCGGCGATCTCTGCGCGCACGCGAAGCTTCTGGTGCCGCATGTTGAGCTGCACCGTGGTTTCGAGCGGCCCGAAATTCGCGGCGAACGCGAGGTGCTGCTCGGTCGTCAGCTCCTGCGCCGGAAAGACCAGCACCGCATAGGTGGCAAACGCATCCCGCACCGATTGCAGCGTCCCGGCATCGAGCGGCCGGGCGAGATCGATGTCGCCGACCTCGGCAGCGAAACGCTCGGTGACCGGGAAGAGCGAGAGCGGCATCCGCTCTCTAGGAATACTTGCGCTGGTCGTCGATCACCTTGCCGTCGTTCGGCAGCGTGCCCGGAGGAACGAGCTCCACTTCTCCGCGCAGCTTCGTCACGTCGCGAATCGAGCCGACGATTCCCTCCAGCAGGCCGTCCGGGCGCTCCTTCACTTCGCACTTGAGCGTCATGCGCTCGTTGCCGGTTTCCCCTTCGACCACCAGGCGCGCCTTCACGATGGCAGGGTAACGGCGCACGATCTCGTTCACCTGCTTCGGCGTCACGAACATCGCACGCACCTTGGTGGTCTGGTCGGCGCGGCCCATCCAGCCCTTGATCCGCACGTTGGTGCGGCCGCACGGGCTCGGTCCTTCGAGCACCGCCGACAGATCGCCAGTGCCAAAGCGGATGAGCGGATAGTCCTTGTTGAACGTCGTTACCACTACCTCGCCGACCTCGCCCGGAGCGACCGGATCGCCGGTGCCCGGCCGCACGATCTCGAGGATCAGCTTCTCTTCCAGGATCATGCCCGGATTGACGCTGCCGTCCTCCTGCATGCTCTCGTACGCAATCAGCCCGACGTCCGCGGTGCCATAGCTCTGCGTGACGCGAATGCCGCGCGCGAGCATCGCCTGACGCAGCGCGGGCGGCAGGTACTCGGCGCCGACGCTCGCTTTCTTCAGCGACGAAAGGTCCGTCTTCAGCTCGTCGGCCTTCTCGAGCACCAGCTTCAGAAACGACGGCGTGCCGATGAAACCGCTCACGCCGAGCTGCGCGATCGTCGATACCTGCATCTCCGTCTGCCCGACCCCGGTCGGCACCACGGTGCAGCCGATCGCGCGCGCACCCGATTCGAGCATCGAGCCGGCGGGCGTGAAGTGATAGGCGAACGTGTTGATGATCAGGTCGCCGGCGCGAAAACCGGCGGCATAGAGCGCCCGTCCGCTGCGCCACCAGTCCTCGCCGTGCCCTTCCGGCTCGTAGATCGGGCCGGGCGAGACGAAGATCTTCGCCAGCTTCTCCACCGGCGTCGCATTCAGCCCGCCGAGCGGGGGCGTTGCTTTCTGCAACTCGCCGAGGTCGGACTTGCGCGTGACCGGCAGCTTCGCCAGTTCCTTGCGGGAGCTGACGGCCGCGGGATCGACGCCGGCCAGGATTCGCGCGAAGCCGGGCGCATTGTTCTTCGCATGCGCGATCTGCGCCGGCAGGGCCGCCATCAACGCCCCTTCGCGCGATTCCGGGGGGCGGGTTTCCAGCTCGTCGAAGTGTTGCATGGCCCGGATTGTATCGGCATGATGGGGGCCATTCCCGGGGGAGGGATCGGTTTTGGCTGCAGGCGAAGTCCAGCTGCGCGTGGAGAACGTTGCCAAGCATTTCGGCGGCGTGACCGCGGTCGACGGCGTGAGCCTCGAAGTGCGCCAGGGCGAAATCCTTTCGGTGATCGGGCCGAACGGCGCCGGCAAGACTTCGCTCCTCAACATGGTGAGCGGCTTTTATCGCCCCGACCGCGGCCGCATCACGTTCGAAGGCGAGGAGATCACCAATCTGCCGCCCTACACGATCGCCGAGCGCGGCATCGCGCGCACGTTCCAGAACATCGCGCTCTTTCGCGGCATGACGGTGCTCGAGAACCTTATGCTCGGCCGGCACGTGCGCATGAAGTCCGGCGTCTTCTCGTCGTTCGTCTACTGGGGCATGGCGCAGAAAGAAGAAATCGCGCACCGCGAGAAGGTCGAGGACCTGATCGAGTTCCTCAAGCTCGAAGACCTGCGCAAGTTCCCGACCGGAGCGCTTTCCTACGGCTTGCAGAAGCGGGTCGAGCTCGGGCGCGCGCTGGCACTCGACCCCAAGGTGCTGCTGCTCGATGAGCCGATGGGAGGCATGAACCAGGAAGAAAAGGAGGACATGGCGCGCTATGTCCTCGACGTCAACGAAGAGCGCGGCACCACGGTGATCCTGATCGAGCATGACATGGGCGTAGTGATGGACATCTCCAAGCGCGTGGTGGTGCTCGATCGCGGCCGCGGCATTGCCGAGGGCGATCCGCGATCGGTGCAAGCCAACCCCGAGGTGATCCGCGCCTATCTCGGCACCAAGCGGGCGGAGGCTGCCGCCTAGATGGCGCAAAACGCGCTTGCGGCTGACGCGACGCTCCCCCGCCTCCTTGCGGCGAACGCAAAGAGCCGAGCTGATGCGCCGGCGATGCGCGAGAAAACCATGGGCATCTGGCGCACGCTCAGCTGGTCGGCGTATTACGACCTGGTGCGCGACTTCGCGCTCGGCATGGCAGCGCTCGGCTTCAAGCGCGGCGATTCAATCGCCGTGATCGGCGACAACCGGCCGCGGCTCTATGCAGCGCAGCTTGCGGCGCAAGGCCTCGGCGGCATCCCTTCGCCGCTCTACCAGGATGCGCCCGCCGAAGAGCTCGTCTACGTGCTCGAGCACATGGAAGCGCAGATCGTCGTCGCCGAGGACCAGGAACAGGTCGACAAGATCCTCGCGATCCGCTCGCGCCTGCCGAGGCTGCGTCTCGTCGTCTATGAAGACTCGCGCGGGATGTTTCACTACCACGACGAAGCGTTGCGCTCGTTCGAATCCATGCTCGCGCTCGGGCGCGAGTTCGGCGCCACGCATTCCGGCTACTTCGAGGCCGAAATCGCCAAGGGAAAGCCCGAAGACATTGCGCTGCTTTGCTACACGTCGGGCACGACCGGGAGGCCGAAGGGCGCGATGCTCTCCCACAAATGCCTGCTCGCCGCCGCCGGCTCGTTCCTCGCGCAGACCGAGCTGCGGCCGGACGATGACTGGCTTGCGTACCTGCCGATGGCGTGGGTGGGCGACGCGGTCTACACGCTGGTGCTGCAGATGATGGTGGGCTTTGCGTGCAACTGCCCGGAAAGCCCGGAGACCGTGCAGCGCGACCTGCGCGAGCTCGGCCCGAGCGCGTTCCTCGCCGCGCCGCGCATCTGGGAGAACCTCCTCACGCAGATCCAGGTGAAGGCGGCCGACGCAAGCTGGACGAAGCGCCGCGTGTTCGAATTTTTCCGCGACAGGGCGATCCAGGCCGAGTTGCTGCGCACCGACGGCAAGCCGGTCCCGGCAAGCCTGCGCCTCGCCCTTGCGCTCGGCGAATTGCTCGTCTATGGCCCGGTGCGCGACCAGATGGGCCTGCGCCGCGCCCGCTGGTGCCTGACGGGCGGTGCATCGCTCGGCGCCGACACGTTCCGTTTCTTTCGTGCCTTCGGCATCAACCTGAAGCAGGTGTATGGCTCGACCGAGCTTGGCGCCTTCGTCTCGGTGCAGCCGGACACCGAAGCCAATCCGAACACCGTCGGCCCGCCCGGGCCAGGGATCGAGGTCCGTATTGCCGAGAGCGGCGAAGTGCTGGTGCGCGGGCCGAACGTCTTCAGCGGCTATTTCAAGCAGGAAGAGGCGACGCGCGAGGCAATCGACGGCGAAGGCTGGTTCCACACCGGCGACGCCGGCTTCATCGACCCGCAGGGGCACCTGGCCATCATCGACCGCGCGAAGGACGTCGGCAAGCTCGCCGACGGCACGCCGTTCGCGCCGCAGTTCGTCGAGAACAAGCTCAAGTTCAGCCCTTACATCGGCGAGGCGATCAGCTTCGGCGCCGACCGCGACAAGGTAACCGCGATGATCGCCATTGCGCTCGCCCCGGTCGGCAACTGGGCGGAGCGCAACGGCCTTGCCTACAGCGGCTACCAGGACCTGACGCAGAAACCGGAAGTACGCGGCCTGATCCGCGGCGAGATCGAGAAGTGCAACCAGGGCCTGCCGGAAGCCGCGCGGGTGCGGCGGTTCCTGCTGCTCGCGAAGGATTTCGATGCCGACGATGCCGAGGTCACGCGCACGCGCAAGCTGCGCCGCCGCGTGATCGCCGAAAAGTACGCGCCGGTGATCGATGCGCTCTACAACGGCGCTAGCGAAACCGAGATCGCGAGCGAAATCACCTACGAAGACGGCCAGCGCGCGACGGTGCGCGCGCGCGTGGCGATCGAGGACGTCCATGTTTGACTGGGGCTTCACGCTGGTGCTCTTGGTGAACGGCGTGCTGATCGGCCTGATGTACGCGCTGATCGCGCTCGGCTTCGTGCTCGTCTACAAGGCGACCGACGCCATCAACTTCGCGCAGGGCGAGTTCGTGATGCTCGCCGGCTTCATCATCGCTGCCATGCTGACGCTCGCCGGCGCGCCGTTCTGGCTGAGCGCCGCCGTGGGCATAGTGGCGATGGTGGCGTTTGGCTTCGGCCTCGAGCGCATAGTGCTGCGGCCGCTGATCGGCCGGCCGATCATCGCGGTGATCATGGCGACAATCGGTCTTGCCGCGGTGCTGCGCGGCGCCGCGCCGCTTTTCCTCGGCGCCGAGACGCGCGCGCTCTCGCTGCCGATCTCGGATGAGCCGATCGCCATCGGCTCGATCACGCTGCCCCCGGTACAGCTCGTCGGCGCGCTGTTGAGTCTCGCGTTCCTCGGCGCGTTCACGTGGTTCTTCATGAAGAGCCGCATGGGAATCGCGATGCGCGCGGTGGCCGACAACCAGCAGGTCGCGATGGCGATGGGCATTCACGTCGAGCGCTATTTCGCGATCGCATGGGCGATGGCGGGCGTGGTGTCGGCGCTCGGCGGCCTTGCGTGGGGTGCGCTGATCGGCGTCGACATCCAGCTCGCGCTGATCGGCCTCAAGGTGTTTCCGGTGGTGATCCTGGGCGGCCTCGACTCGATCCTCGGCGCGATCGTCGGCGGGCTCATCGTCGGCATCGTCGAGAACATCGCCGCCGGCTACCTCGACCCGCTGGTGGGCGGCGGCACGAAGGACTTCGCGCCGTACGTGCTGATGATCGTGATGCTGATGATCCGGCCGTACGGCATCTTCGGCAAGCGGCGCATCGAACGGGTCTAGGAGCGCGGCATGTTCCATCGCGAAAGCGGCTACTACAAGACGAACTACGTCGCCGACATGGCGCTCTACCCGCTGCCGGTCGCGCGCTGGACGGTGGCGGCAATCGCGGCGCTGATGTGCATCGCGCCGTTCCTGCTGCACGAGTACTACGTCTCGATCATCAACCTGATTCTGGTGGCGTGCGTGGGGGCGCTTGGCCTCAACATCCTGGTCGGCTATACGGGGCAGATCTCGATCGGCCATGCCGCGTTCATGTCGGTCGGCGCCTATACCGCGGCGAACCTCGCCACGCGGCTCGACCTGCCGTTCTGGGTGACGCTGCCGGCCGGCGGCCTGATGGCCGCCGCGATCGGCGCCATCGTCGGCATTCCGAGCCTGCGCATCAAGGGCCTGTATCTCGCGATCGCCACGCTTGCCGGGCAGCTGATCATCGAGTGGACGATCAACCACGTGCCCTGGATCTCGGGCGGCTCGCAGGCTTCGATCGAAGTCGCGCGGCCGAGCCTGTTCGGCATCGAATTGAAGACGCAGCGCGAGTTGTACTGGTTCCTGCTCTTCTTCGCGGTGCTGGCGATCGTCGGCACGCTGAACCTGGTGCGCAGCCGCATCGGGCGCGCGTTCATCGCGATCCGCGACCAGGACATCGCCGCCGAGATCATCGGCATCAACATCTTCCGCTACAAGCTGCTCGCGTTCGCGATCAGCGCGTTCTATGCCGGCGTCACCGGCGTGCTCTACACCTATTACCTCGGCATCGCCAACTACGAGCAGTTCACCATCATCACGTCGATCGACTACCTGGCGATGATCATCATCGGCGGGCTGGGCTCGATCCTCGGCTCGATCTTCGGCGCCATCTTCGTGACGCTCTTGCCGATCGTGATTCGCCTCGGCATGGAGAACTGGGGATCCTGGCTCTTCAGCGGCGCCGACATCAACAACATCATCCCGAACCTGCGGCTGATCGGGTTCGGCGGGCTTATCATCCTGTTTCTCGTGCTCGAGCCGGA
This sequence comes from Burkholderiales bacterium, assembly GCA_036277655.1. Lineage (GTDB taxonomy): Bacteria > Pseudomonadota > Gammaproteobacteria > Burkholderiales > SG8-39 > 2-02-FULL-66-14. The sequence goes on from DASUMM010000239.1 coordinate 8,118, forward strand.
AGGCCTCAACCGGCTCTGGCGCAACATCCGGAACTACTTCCGGGTCTGGCCGTTCTCGTACTGAGGCAAAAAGGAGGAGGTGCAACATGGGACGCTTGAGGAGATGGAGCAGCGCGTGGACCGGCGCCGCGGCGCTGACACTCGCGCTGACGGCGCAGGCCCAGCAGAAGGACATCGTGCTCGGGCTGCAGTGCGATCGCACCGGCCCGACGCAGACGGTCGGGGTGTTTCTCTGCCCGGGATACCACGACTACGTCGCGCTGGTGAACTCGAAGGGCGGCATCAACGGCGTAAAACTCAAGGTGATCGAGATCGACCACGAGTACAAGGTACCGCCCGCGGTCGAAGCCTACGAACGCCACAAGAAAGAAGGCGCGGTGCTGATCGGCGTCTACGGCACGCCGCAGACGCAGGCGCTGACGCAGCGACTGACCGAGGACAAGATTCCCGGGACATCGCCCGGCTTCGGCACCGCGGCAGCGGCGAACGGCGATAAGTATCCGTACATCTTCCCGATCGCTGCGACGTACTGGTCGCAGGCCGCGGGCGCCGTGCAGTTCGCGAAGGACAAGCTCGGCGGCAGCCTGAAGGGAAAGAAGATCGCGTACCTCTTCTTCGACAACCCCGCGGGCAAGGAACCGCTGCCAGTGCTCGAAGCGCTCGCCAAGGAAGAAGGCTTCCAGATGCGCACGTTCGCCGTGCCCTCGCCCGGCGTCGAGATGGGGGCGCAGGTGCTCGACATCACGCAGCGCTTCAAGCCGGACTTCGTGATCACGCACCTGTTCGGCCGCTCGCCGTCGGTGTCGATCAAGGAGCTGAAGCGCGCCGGCTACCCGCTGTCGAAGGTGGTGAGCTTCGTCTGGGGGTCGTCGGAAGCCGACATCCAGGCCGCCGGCGGCTGGGGCGTGGCCGAAGGCTACTACGGCATTCAGTTTGCCGGCGTCGGCAGCGACTACCCGGTGCTGAAAGAAATCACCGAGATGTACAAGAAGCAGGGGAAGCCCGTGCCGAAGGAGATGGCCTCCACCGTGTTCTACAACCGCGGCGTGCTGATCGCAGCCGTGCACGTCGAAGCGGTGCGCAACGCCATGAAGGCGAAGGGCGGGCCGAACATCACGCCGCAGGACGTCAAGCTCGGCTTCGAGCAGATCAAGGGCTTCACGCTCGGCGGCCTGGTGCCTCCGCTCGAGATCAACAATGTCGACCATGAAGGCGGCGGCTGGGTGCAGGTGTTCCAGGCGAAGGGCGGCAAGTGGGTCAAGGCGACCGACTGGTACAAGGCCTACCCGACGCTGCTGAAGAAGATGCTCGCGCAGGGCGGATAGACGTCGAAACCTGCGGGGAGGCCGCAACGCCTCCCCGCACTCGCGCGATGCTTACGCTCAACAACATCGAGGTCGTCTACGACCGCGTGATCCTCGTGCTGAAGGGGGTCTCGATCACAGTCCCCGACGGCAAGATCACCACCCTGCTCGGCGCGAACGGCGCCGGCAAGACGACCACGCTGAAGGCAATTTCGGGAATCCTGCGCGCCGAGCGCGGCGAAGTGCTGAAAGGCTCGATCGAGTTCGACGGCGAGCGCATCGACGGCCTCGCGCCGCACGACATCGTCACGCGCGGCATCGTGCAGGTGTTCGAGGGCCGGCGCGTGTTCGAGCACCTGACCGTCGAGGAAAACCTGGTTGCCGGCGGACACACGATTCCGGACCTGCCGCGCCTGCGCCAGGGAATCGACCTCGTCTATTCCTATTTCCCGGTGCTGAGGGAGCGCCGCCACCAGCAGGCGGGGTACCTCTCGGGCGGCGAGCAGCAGATGCTCGCGATCGGGCGCGGGCTGATGTCGAAACCGAAGCTGGTGATGCTCGATGAGCCGTCGCTCGGCCTGGCGCCGATGCTGGTCGAGGAGATCTTTCGCATCG